>JAXJYR010000238.1:0-1722 GCA_036306885.1 Longicatena sp. | reverse complement strand
TACTTAGGCTGCTAAGCCTCTTTTTGTTTTATCTTGATGCATTATTGTATATAGAAATACTTAAAGTATAAATTCAAGCATAACAAAAAGAGCTTTGTCAAGAAAAGTGTGTAAATAATTTTAAAAATAACTAATATTCTATTGTTTCGTGTATCGCGACAAGTAATATGATATAAAGCTAGTCGAAAAGCAAGGGCGAGTGAGCGAGTTCATTTTAACCCTTGCTTTTTGAATAGTTTTATGTAAAAACTAGCTGCGATATACGAAAGAATGTGGTTGTTTCGGTTGAGCAGAAACTATCGCAAATACTTTGTCAAGCGATTACTAAATTTATCATTGACCATTAACTGATTTAGCACCATTGCCCAATGATTTACATGCCCACCAGCCCATTTTTTCTCTAGTTCTGTAACTCGTAAATACAATAACTTGAATAGCGCAGTTTCATTAGGGAATGCACCTTTTTTAGTGACTTTTCTAAAACTTGAATTAATAGCTTCAATGGCATTGGTAGTGTACATTACTTTACGAATAGCACTACCATAATCAAATAATTGTTCTACATACTTAAAATTTCGTTTCCATACATCTACTGCGCCTGTATACTGTTCCCAGGTTCTACAGAACGTTTCAAACGCTGTATTAGCTGCTTTTAAACTAGGTGCACCATATACTTTTTTTAAATCTTCTGTGAACTTTTTATAATCTTTTGATGGAATATATTTAATCGAATTGCGAATCAAATGAACGATACATCTTTGTACCACTACATTAGGGAATATAGCTTTGGCACCATCTTCTAAGCCGCTTACACCATCCATAGAAATGAAGAAGATGTCTTCTACTCCTCTAGCCTTAATTTCATCAAATATCTGCATCCAGTAGTTCTTACTTTCACTTTCACTTATCCACAATCCTAGAATTTCTTTATGTCCTTGTAAGTCATAGCCTAAAATCGTATATACAGCACATTCTTTTACTTCGTATCCAGTTCTTAAGGTAACGTACATACAATCTACAAATACAAATGCATAACACTTTTGTAATGGTCTTACTCTCCATTCTTCTAGTTGGGGAATTATAGCATCAGTAATATCTGAAATCATATCGTGAGATATTTCAAATCCGTAGATATCTTCAATAGTTGATGATATATCTCTTTGTGACATTCCTCTAGCGTACATAGCTAATACTTTGTTTTCGATTTCTGATACATCTTTTGTTCTTTTGGGAACAATTTGTGGTTCAAAGGTTCCATCTCTATCTCTAGGAACTTCAATATCTACTTCACCACGAGTTGTTTTAAGTGTTTTAGATCCATAACCGTTACGACGATTTTGTGTTTTCTTAGGACCTTTATCGTTATTCTCGTATCCTAGATGATTATTCATTTCACCTTGAAGCATGGCTTCAAACATTGGTCCAAAGATATCTTTTAATGCATTATTCATATCTTCAACGCTTTGTGGATTATATTCTTCAATGATTTTTTGTGCGAGTGCAACTGATGCAGGATTTCTTTTTATTCTAGCCATTTCCATAACCTCTTTTGTCTCCTTTATTATAACATAGCAAAATTAAAAACTGTGTTAGCTGAGCCGTACGCTCTCAACTTACACAGTTTATATTACACTCTCATTAAATGCAACACCTGATGTAAGCTGTGTTCATTTATAACTTCATTAGGTGTTTTATATTTTAAACACTTTCTAGGTCGATTAT
>JAXJYR010000237.1:0-4141 GCA_036306885.1 Longicatena sp. | reverse complement strand
TTCTGATAGTGGTGTTTATAGTGAATGGTATGTGAACTTAAACTGGAATGGTGAAGTATCAGGATTAGTTGAACTGAGTGATATGTTACCAGAAGGAATGGAATTAGCATATGTTCGTATGTTTGAAATTGGTCCTGATTATGACTCAGTTGGTTTATCATTAGAAAAACCAATTACTCCAGATATCCCTGAATTAGAAACAGCTGATTGGGTGAAAAAGATTGTAACGGCAACTGAATATGATGGAACAAATGAATTAAGCTGTACATACTACTATAACCCTAAAACAAGGGAAGTAAGATGGAACGTTGATAACTTGTATGCTGGAGGTACACAAGATTCACGTAACATCCGTTTCCAAGTAATTGCGAAAGTGGTATCAAAAGATCTAGAGTTATCATCAGAAGAAGTAACACTTGCAAATACCATTAAGGTAAAAGATAGTGATGGAAAAGAAACGATTGATACAGCAACTGGAACAATGCAACGCGATAGCTTATCTAAGGATACAAGCGATGCATATAAACATGATGCAGCGTCATTTGGAAGCAAAATTCCATTTGTCATTGATGTAAATGAATATGGAGTTGACATGAATCCAAAAGGAGATACGCTAGTAATGTTAGATGAACCTGGACAATATCTTCGTTTTGATACAGAGTCAATTAAGGTTTATGAATTAAGCAAACCTGCAACCTTTAGAAACATAGCTAGCAAGGCACGCATTAGTGCAACAGGAAATAATGTTCATCCTAGCGATGGTGCTGCGAAACTAGTAGATGGTTCAAAAACATCATTGTTTAAATTCTATAATGCGGCAATGACAAGTGAACAAAGCATATTATTAGAATATGATGAGCCAAGACTAATGAATTCGTTCACGATTACCTTTGAAAGGGCAGGAACAACTGATTCAGACAATTATCAATTTACTTATAGTATCTTAGCTCAAAATAGCCAAGATTCAACAGATTGGGATACCATTGCGGATCATAAACTTGCGAATCGTACCGATAATTTTGAACAGATTTATTCATTTGAGGCGAAACTCTATGATAAAATCAAAATTGTCATGCATTCATGTAAAACAGGTGCATCATTAACAAATAATGGATGGCCATCTATTGCAGAGTTTGTAGTGATGGGACAAGTTGAAGAAGACAATAAAGTTTTCGAAAATGTGAAAAATAACTACGCAAACCTAACAAAAACAGAATTAGATGTTTCAGAGTGGAACGCAGCCTTAGAAGTAACGGAAGATGGTTTAGAAGTTTTAAAACTAACACTTCCAGATAATAAATGGTTACAATTAGAATATATGATGGAATATCATGGACCTAAGGGGGCTGTAGTAACGGTATCTAATAATGTTCGTTGGAATGGTATGCCTAAGGATTCTGGTTCACACTATGAAAACGATTCGTTCCAATATGATGTCATTGGTACAGTTATTCCAGTTTCTTATGCTAATATTGATATCATCAAAGTTGATGAAAACAATTTACGTAAGTATTTAAAAGAAGCTGAATTTGATGTAATTAAATGTCAAGTAGAAGCAGATGGAAGTATTACCGAATTAACTGATCAAAGCATTCATCTAGTTACAGATGGTCATGGATTTGCGACAACAACACTCAAACATCCAGAAACGAATCTAGTAATTGGAAGCTTAGAATTTAATACAGTATATTGTGTAAGAGAAACCAAAGCTCCAGAAGGATACTTATTAAATAATGAACCGATGTATATTGCGGTTGCGAAACAAATTATTATTGACGGAAAAATGGATTATCCACAGTTCCCTGATAATGTATATGTTCACACACAAAACGCAACTTATACATATACTTGTCTAAATGGAAAAGGTAAAATTGAACTTAATAAGAAATTCTTAGCAAGTGAAGGTAATGAAACAGATTTACAAGATGGTACATATCAATTTGGATTATTTAAAGAAGAAAATCCAAAAGATAAACCACTTCAAAAGTTAACTCTGACAATTAAAAATGGAAATATTGCATATGCATTGGATGGCGATGATTCGACTGGACCATATTTTATTGATATTGATGTAAATACAGGTACACAGTACTACATTTACGAGTTAGATGAACAAGATCAACCAGTTAAAGATGGTTCACATGTCATTGTTGATGAAGCAAATTATGTAGTTCATTATCCTGATAGTAATCCAATTATCGTAGATGGAACAAGTATTCCAGTAAAAGAAGTACATAACTATTTAACGTATCGTTTACCTGAATCAGGTGGAAAGGGCACACATTTACATATGTTACTAGGATTTGCAGCGATTCTACTTTCTCTCGTTTTATATTTAAAACGACAACTAATAAAGAAAGGAGAATTGTAAGATACAAGTAAGCTAGAAAGTATTAAGCAAATCTAAAATAAACAGACAAGACATTATCATAATATGTCACGAATGAAAAATCTTTAAAAGAGAGGAGAACTAAAATGAAAACTTTAAAAAGATTATTAAGTGTATTTGCAGTTGTTGCAATGTTACTTACAATGAGCTTAAACATTAATGCGGCTACAGTTGTAGTGGAAGGACCAGACCATTATTACTACGCTTACCAAGTATTATCTGGTACGCAAGCTCCAAATGATTCTTCATTAGGATCACCAGTTTGGGGTTCAGGAATTAACTCTGCAACTTTCTTAACAGAAATTCAAAAAATTGATGGTTTTGCTGATGTAACTGACGAAGCATCTTTTGTAGCAAAATTATCTACTTATGCTGATGATTCTGATGTAGCAAAAGCAGTGGCAAAAGCTGCATATGCTGCGAAAAATGGTACAAAAAAACAATTAACAGCTGGTGAAAACACAATTGATGCTGGTTACTACTTAATCGTGGATGAAACAACAATTTCAGATAAAACAGATGCTAATCCAGCTGATGCAAAAAATGCTGCACTTCTTCAAATCACAAATAAAGGTGAATTTAAAATTGGTGCAAAACAAAGTGTTCCTAGTGTTGACAAATGGGTAAAAAATGGAAATGAATGGAAAAAATACGAAGATACTGGTATTAGTTCAACTGTTACAATGAAAGTTGAAGCTACTATCCCTTCAATGGAATTCTATACAACATACCCTATTACTTTCACAGATGATGCTGACGATGGTTTCGCAGGATTTGACGTTACTTCTGTAAAACTTGTTGGAACAACTGCAGATGCTGCAAAAACTCCTAACACAGAAAAAACTATCACTGATGGATACTCTATCGATAACATAGTGGGAGATCCAGATTTCAAATTAACTGTAGCTGACGTGAAAGCTAGTGCTGTAGCACAAGGATTAGACCCAAAAGAAACAGTTAAAGTTGTAGTTGAATATACATGTACATTAGATACAGATGCTGTTATTGGTGAACCTGGAAACGTAAACAAGGTAAACTTAACTTACAACGCGAACCCTGATGGTGATGAAGATACAAAAACAAAAGACAAAGAAGTAACAGTATACACATTCCAACTTGAAGGTACAAAAGTTGATGGTGTTGACAACAACATTAAACTAAAAGATGCAGAATTCAAATTACAAAACGCAGATGGTCTATACTACAAAAAAGATGTAAAAGGAAATGTATCATGGGTTGCGGAAGCTGATGCAGATGTAGTAACATCAGCGGCTGATGGTAAATTTGGATTTACTGGATTAGATGCTGGAACTTATACTTTAGTCGAAGTTACTCCACCAGCTGGATATAACGTAATTGCTCCTACTACAGTAGAAATTGAAGCAACATATAAAAATAACAAATTAGATACATTAACACCTAATGGAAAAATTTCAGCTGGTAAAGCTAGTATTAATGTAGAAAACAACAAAGGTGCTACACTTCCTGAAACAGGTGGTATGGGTACTTCATTATTCTATGTAATTGGTGCTGCATTAGTAATTGGTGCTGGTGTTGTGCTAGTTTCTAAAAAACGTATGGCTGCGAAATAATAGCTAAAAAAAGAAATGTATTAAAATAATCTGTTGCATCCAGAGGGCTTATGCCCTCTGGGATACAACAGTAAGGAGGATCTATGAAGAAAAAAATAAACTGGTCCAATGTGATACTAGTGATGATATTCCTTCTTGGATTGTCCTTACTGCTTTATCC
>JAXJYR010000236.1:0-3106 GCA_036306885.1 Longicatena sp. | reverse complement strand
TTCGTTTAATGCAGCTTTGTCTACTGTTACAACTGGTGCGTTTTCTTCTAAGGTATCAATTGCAGCTTGTAATGCTTCTAAGGCTGCATCTACTTCAGCTTGTGTTGCATTTTCGTTTGCTAATACTCCACTTGCTTCAAATAAAGCATCCATAACTGGCATAAAGTCTTTATATGCATATGGATCTAATTCATTAGCTTTATTTACTAATGTTTCTAATGCTGTTTTGTCAACTTCAACAACGATTGGTTCACTTCCATAGAAACGCATTTCGGCAGCATTTGCATATTCGTTTCCAACGTTTCCACCAACTTGAATAATTTCAAATTTGATGTATTGCACAAGTGGTTTCTCTGTTAAAGCGACACGAATGAAGCTATCACGATTTGCTAAAACATCATTTTCGGTATCAAATGCTTTTGAACCTAAATAAGTTAAGTTGTCTGCATCTAATCCACCATATAGTTTCACCATAATAGGGTCACCTTTACCAGGACCTGCAGCTCCTTGACGAGGTAAGAATGTTAAATCTTCTAATACATAGATTTGACCTAAATCAAAGGTAATAGATTGCGGCATTCCAATTACATTTTTGTAATCTGTATGCCAGTATGTTTTAGAATTGTAATCTAATAGGTTACTAGCTTTACCATCTTCATCTGGATTACCACCTTTTACACATTCAGATGTTACATCAATCACTTTCACATCAGTTTCAGCACTTGTGTTAATTAAGTTTTCAGATAAAGTAGGAATACTAATTTCTTCTAATTTTTCAGCTTCAATACTTAATAACGCAACAACTTCATCGATTGCTTCTTGTGTTGCATGACGATCTGCTTCAATTGTTAAGGCAGCTTCATAAACATCTTTAAATGGTTCATAAGATGCTTTGGTATAACTTAATGAGTTATAGTAGTTCGCTTCATATTGTTTTAATGCTTCACGTAATGCAACTTTTGTTGCTGTAGAAGTACCATATAAAGCATAATCCTTAGAAACTTCTAACAATGTATTACGCATACGTTGTGTTTCGGAAATGGTTAATTCACGATCTGCTTGTGTTGCGTATGTTGCAGAACCATAAGAAGAACCTTTATTTGGACGTCCTAGTGTATCTACGAATGAATGAATATCTTCGTATAATTGATCTGACAATGACATTAAGTATTTGGCTTTATTAATATCACGGACGGCTTGTTTTGTCATTTCATAACGAGGTGATGAATAATAGTATGTATCACTAACTTCACCTTTTTCAGTAGGATAAATAAACCACATGTCACCAGGTTCAAATGATTTATAAGAAACATCTGTTAATGGATCATTTGTCCAAGCATCCCAAGCCCAACGTAAATATCCATCAGAATTTTGATATAAAGTATACCAAATTGCATAAGATGCATCAATTGGATCAGAGATAACAAAACTACTTGGATAGTTTCCTGTACATGTATAAACAGTTGTGACTAATCCTAATTCACGGCGATGTTCACAGAATGCTTGGAAACTATCACTGTTGTGAGGAACATGACCATAGTTCATAGAAATATCATCGATTTGATCGGTAAAAGATGTATCTCCACTTAAACTGTAGTTTAAGGCAGAAGAAATTTTAAATGATTCACCATCTTCATTTTGAATAGAGTGGATTAATTCGATAGAGTGTTGTAGGTCTGTAATACCTCTTTCATCTAATGAGATATATGTAATATCAAACCAACCTTTTTCTTCTGTATGTGCCATAAAGTCAGTTAAGAATTGGCTCCACATATTTGTCCATGCACTACTTCCTGGTGTAAATGCAGTAGAAACGTAAGAACCATCTTTAGTGGTATAACCAATTTTGTTTCCCCAAGGAACAATACTATAACATTTAATTTGACCTAATTTATTAACTGGATCAATGACACCACATTCAATGGCTAATTCCACCCATTTATCAAACCAAGTGTAATCAAATTTAAACGTACCATCTTCTTGTTCGATCCATTTTACCATACTTGGGCTACTGTAGTAGCATTGGTGGTTCCAAGCTTCTTCGACAACAGTCGCAACTAAATCTCTTGCACCTAAAGATAAGTATTCTTTTAAGTTTTCACGTAAGTACATTAAGTGAGTATCATTAAAGAATTCATCTTTGGTTAAACCATAATATTCGGCAACCGCAAATGGATATTGCCAGAATTGTACGGTTGTAGCTGTATCATCAGTTGTTGGTTGGACAATGTTTAATACTTCAAATGAATAATCGAAGACATAAGGTTCTTCTAATTCATTCGCACTTACTGTAATCGTTCCGCTATAAGTACCAGGTTCACAATCTTTTGGAATCGCAATGTTAATCCAAGATGTTAATACTTTTTGAGCAGGGGCATCGATAGCTCCACCTTTATGAATGACATCAGCAAATAGTTTTTTCGGAGCACTTGGATTACTACGTCCAATATTTGCTAAGACATCTTTTAACCAACGAATTTCAATGTTATCTTTTGAGAATACATGTTCACCATTTGTGAAATCACTTGCTTCAACTTTTAAGTTAGTTACTTCATCTTTTGTAAGAACCACAATACTAGATAGTAATTCATCACCTTTCCATCCCATTTCATGCCAAGTAGTTGGGTTTTCTTGGTTGATGATGTAATCCATGTAGAATTCTTGATTTGCAGTTACAGCAGTTGTCCCTACATAAGCTCTTAAGGCATCCATTTCTGGAAGAATTTGGATTGGGATTTCATCTTTAATTTCTGTACCACTAATTTTTGCTGTGATTGTACATTCACCAATTTCACTACCGACAATTTCAATTAATCCATTTTCATCCACGATTGCTTTTGAAGCATCACTTGTAGACCATTCAATAGTTGGGGTAGCTAACCAAGGAGTAAATGATGTAGTTGCTTGGAAGCTCATTCCTTTGCATCCGATAAATTCAGCTTCATTAATTTGAATGGAATCAGCTGTAATTGAACCATGTGTGATATCAATACAATCGACTTGAATAGATGTTTTTGCATTTGCAGGTAATGTCACTTTAATATGGTGCTCACCATAGCTTAATTCTTGTGAATCAAATAGTAATTGTTTATGAGCTGTAGTACTT
>JAXJYR010000235.1:0-3309 GCA_036306885.1 Longicatena sp. | reverse complement strand
GTCCTTCACTCCATATCCATTACAGATACTTCCTCGCTACTACGACATCTGCTGACTTCTTGCCATTCGTTGTTACTACTATATCGTTGACAAGACCTCCCGGGATAAGGTCATAACTCCTTCACTTCATCTATCCGCCACATTTACTCCATTCAGTATTCCTCGACTCTATAGGGTTTATGTTGTTTTGCACACTCGCCCGACTGTTTGAAGCCTGATGTGATTCGTGTTCCTCGGACCGAAGTTTTGCCTCCACCTTCTTTCAGATTCCATCTCACGATGGACACCCTTGGTCTTGGCTAATGGTTGGCGGCCGAGGTGAACGCCCCCATAGTGGACTTGCACCACCAAGATTTATGCCATGCCCGGCATACAAAAAACGCATACAGCTTATTTTTTCTGTATGCGTTCTATTTCTTATTGTAATTTATATGCTTTTTCAGCAGACCATGGACCATATACCTTTTTGCCATTGACAGTTTTAAAAGCACGTACTTTATAATAATAAGTTTTACCTTTTGTAGCACTAATGTATTTATATTTTCCTGTCGTTGTAGTATAAGTAGAGACTATTTTTGTTTTACCTTTTGTAGCTGACTTAGAAATTTGATATCCACTTTCTCCACTCATATTCGTCCATTTAACCGTAACTTTACCACTTGTTTTTTTACTGATATTTACAGTCGGTTTCTTTAATGTATAAATCGCTTTTGAAGGTCCACTTAATGCTTTATATCTTGTACCAGATGTTGTTTCAAAATAAGGAATCACTTTAAATACATATTGTGTTCCAGCATCTAAATCTTTTTTCACTTTATAATTATTTAATGTTCTTCCTAGTGATGTATATTTTTCTTCACTTGCTTTTTTGTAATATACAAAATATCCATCTGCATCATCCACTTTAGACCATGTTACCTTTACCGCTTTGTAATCACCATATAAATCTGCACTCATTGATTTTGGTCTTTCTGGATATACATTGAAATAGAATGTTTTTGAACCTTTATAAGCAGGAGCGCATAGCACCACTTTCATACTATATCTTCCTACTTTACTACGATTTTCTTCATTATAAGTAATTCGATAATCTGTACCTAACACTAATTCTGTTCCATTTTGATCAATCAATTCAACATAAGGAGTCACGTTATTACCACTTACTGTATAGTTTTTTTCAGTTAATTTCGCAACTTTTAAATCATCAAAGCTTTCTTTTACTCCATAATTTAAAATTATATTAGACCCTTCTTGATTACATTCATCTAATTGAATCCAATCGTAATCTTTATATTCATAGGCATCGCCATTAATGTTACAGTCCGCGAAACGAATTTGATCCCACTGTGATTTTGAACCTGCATAATTAATCACTAATTTTGTGTTTTTACTACGATACCATTCACCAATTGTTTTTACGGATGCAGGTATATCAACCGTTAATGTTTCTACATAATCACCCGGTAAAGTTCTAGCACCAATTACTTCAGTACCTTGAGCTACTGATACATAATTAAATGTTTCCTCAAATCCATTGTAATCTTCGTGATTTTTCAACATTGCGTTATGCCAATAAATATAACAGTTATGCGCATAATCATCTTCACCTTTACATCCATCAATACTTAAAGTATGGTACAATTCATTTTTTAAAATTCCATCAGCGAATAATTCTCCATCAATATAATCAAAATCTAAACCTGAAGGAATGGAAACAGATGCCTCGTTTTCATCTAATACTGCAGAACCACAATTATTAAAGGCACCTTTTCCAATTTCCTTAATACCAGAACCAAGCACAATATAATCTAAATATTGGTTTCCACCAAAAGCCCATTCTTCAATTTTTGAAACATTATCTGAAAAAACAACTTTTTCTATTTCTTGATTTGCAAAAGCATATGATCCAATTTCTTTTAGTGTATTTGCAAACTTGTATTCACCTTTTATTTTAGTTTCTTGACCATATTCAGCATAAAATGCATAATCACCAATGATTTCTAAGGTGTCTGATAAATATAACGCATCATATTCTTTATATAATCCACGTAGACTTTTAAATGCGTTATCTCCAACCACTTCTACACCATCAGTGATTGTTAAAGTACCAGTTACATTTGCATTATCAAAACTATTACTTGCAATCACTTTAATACCTTTGTCAATTTTCAAATTATGGTAAGTATATGGTCTAGAATATTGTCCATCTAATACGTATTCGTCATCAGCATTCACTAATACATCACCACACACTAAGATTCCATCTTTTCGTTGTTCATCTTCATATTTTGTATTACTTAAAATGTTATCTCCTACATAAGTAATTAAGCTTCCATCCGGTAAACTTACTTTATTTAAATTTGGATTATTGTAAAAAACTCCATTTCCTAAATATAAAGAATCATTAACGTCGATTGATACAAAAGTCATATTACTATAATCACTAGATTCAAAAGCATAATCTCCGATATATAATGATTCCGCAGAAATATTCACTTCTTCTAACATACTACAGCCACTAAAAGCATATTTATCAATTTTTTCAATCTTACTAGAAAATTGAATTGTCTTCATACTTGAACGATCAAAAGCCCCATTACCAATGAATTTTGCATTAGATAAATTCACATGTTCAGCAACACCACAACATTTAAAAGCTCCACTTTCAATAACTTCAACATATTTTAAATTAAAGTTGTAACATGGTACATTTTCAAATGCGTTACTTTCAATCGTTTTTACAGATGAAGCTAATGTAACCTTATTTAAAAACCAAGAATCTTTAAAAGAAGATTTCGCAATATTAAGGACACCATCTTTAACAACTAATTCATATGTATTATCTTTAATTGAATTAGTATAACTTGCTAAGAATAATGCAGAGTCCATATAACCAATTTTTTTGGTTGCCGTACCATCAATAAGAGGTTCAATTTCCATAACATTATCATCATAAAGTGTCCATTTAACACCTCCAGCATTACCATTCGCAATGATTGTTTTGGCATTTACATGATTTATATTCATATAAATACAGGTTAAAAATAAAGTAAATACAAGTAATTTTTTTATTATATTCATATCATTCACCGAGCAGACCACTCTATCCTTTCTTTTTTATTGCAGGTCTGATTTATATTATTATACTTGTTTTTTTGTATTGTTTAAATATAATTCGTGATTTTAAAATAAAAAAAGAACTCATTGCTGAGTTCTTTTTACCTGGCGATGTGCTATCTTCACTAGAGCACGTCTAGATATTGTCGCCGCTGAAGTGCTTAACTTCTGTGTTCGGGATGAGAACAGGTG
>JAXJYR010000234.1:0-4317 GCA_036306885.1 Longicatena sp. | reverse complement strand
GGAGAATAGCTATGAAAATTTCATCACTTCAAACTGCTCGTTATGAATACGCTCCTAAACTTCCTGCAATGTTAAGAAATGGTATTTCTAACATCTGTGTAAAAGAAGGAGACGAAACTCAATCAGTAGCAGACCAAGAAAAAATTAAAGCCCTTTTCCCTAACACTTACGGGAAAAAAGAAATTACATTCCAACAAGGAGAAAACACTTCTGAAGTTAAAAAACAAGTTGTTGGGGTAGTTTTATCTGGTGGACAAGCTCCAGGTGGACACAACGTAATTTGTGGTTTATATGATGCTTTAAAAGCAACTAACGCTGAAAACGTATTATACGGATTCAAAAATGGTCCTATTGGATTAATTGAAGATGACTATGTAATCTTTGATGACGAATACATCAACGCATACCGTAACACTGGTGGATTTGACATCATCGGTTCAGGAAGAACTAAATTAGAATCAAAAGAACAATTTGCTGAAGTAGCAAAAGTTTGTGCAAAACACGGAATCACTGCTATCGTTATTATCGGTGGGGACGACTCTAACACAAACGCTGCAGTATTAGCTGAATACTTCGCTGCTACTAACGCTGGTGTTCAAGTAATCGGATGTCCAAAAACAATCGATGGTGACTTGAAAAACGAAGACATCGAAACTTCATTCGGATTCGATACTGCAACTAAAACATATGCAGAAATCGTAGGAAACATCGAACGTGATGCGAACTCTGCGAAAAAATACTGGCACTTTGTTAAAGTAATGGGACGTTCTGCTTCTCACGTTGCTTTAGAAACTGCTTTAAAAACACAACCAAACATCTGTTTAATTTCAGAAGAAGTAGCTGCTAAAAAAATGTCATTATCTTCTTTAGCTGACTACATCGCTGATTCAGTAGCAAACCGTGCTGCAAACGGAATGAACTTCGGGGTAGCAATTATTCCTGAAGGTGTAGTTGAATTCGTTCCTGAATTCTCAGTATTAATTCACGAAATCAACGAATTATTAGCTGGAGCAAAAGCTGATGCATTCAACGAACTTCCAACTTGGGAAGCTAAATATGCATTCATCGAAAACGGATTAACTGCAGAATCAATGGCAGTATTCGCTTTACTTCCAACTACTATCCAACAACAATTATTCTTAGAACGTGACCCACACGGAAACGTACAAGTATCTTTAATCGAATCAGAAAAATTATTCTCAGCTTTAGTAGCTGATAAATTAGCTGAAAGAAAAGCAGCTGGAACTTACACAGGAAAATTCAACGCTCTTCACCACTTCTTAGGATACGAAGGACGTTGTGCATTCCCATCTAACTTCGATGCTGACTACTGTTACTCATTAGGATACAACGCATTCATGTTAATCCAATACGGATACACTGGATACTTATCAAAAATCTCTAACCTTTCTAAACCTGCTAACGAATGGGTAGCTGGTGGTATGCCAATCACAAAAATGATGAACATCGAAAGACGTCATGGAGAAGACAAACCAGTAATCCGTAAAGCTCTTGTTGAATTAGATGGAGCTCCATTCAAATACTTCGAAGAACGTCGTGACCAATGGGCTGTTGAAACATGCTACGTATTCCCAGGTGCAATCCAATACTATGGACCAGCTGAAGTATGTGACATCACAACAATTACTCTTGAATTAGAACAAGCTAAATAATAACTTTTAGATGGTTTATTGCAAAATAAACCATCTTTTTTTATATTTATGATGAAATAAATTAAAATCTATTATATAATATAAATAATGTATAATGAAATGGAGAGATTTAAACTATGTTTGACTTATTTACAAAACCATTATTTTGGGTTGTCGCAATCATAACTTGTTTATTAGCAATTTTTATTCGTTCTTATTGTCGTCGTTTAACAATGCACCGTATTTTAAACGGAATGTCACAACAAAAATATGACCAAGTATTTAAAACATTAGATTCATTTGTATGTAAATCATTCTTTACTGCAATTGATCGTGAACGTTTACGTTTAGATACTTATGTATTAATGGCAAATGCTGATAAAATTCGTGAACAATTTAACTTAATGTTAAACATGCGTATTTCTAAAAAAGAAAAAGCTGATATTTATGTAAAAGCATTCTATTTCTTCTTAGATGAACGTGATTACCGTCGTGCCAAAGAAATGGTTGGAAAAATGAAAGGATATGTAGATGAAACAACACATTCACAATGTAAATTAATTTGTGATATCGTTGCGGATAGAAGTACTGCATATATTAATATTTTAGAAGAATCATTAAAAGGTCGTGAGGCTGGATATGATCGTGGTATGTTCCACTACTTACTAGGTCTTTCTTATGGAAACCTAGGAAACAAAAAAGAACAAATTGAACACTTACGTATTGCGAAAAAAGATATGAAAGATACTCCATACGAAGTACGTATCAATAAAATCTTAAAAAACCTATAAAATTAAAAGCTATATCAACTTAGATTACAATATGTAATACTTGATATAGCTTTTTTTATTTGTTTATGCTAATACAAGAAACAAAGGAGGGACATAAAAAATCATTTTAAAGTTTTCCTAAAATTATCTATATATAGAAAATAATTGCATAAAACTATTAAAATTGACAAAAAACTGTTGCTATATAAGTAGAGATATAGGCCTATTATCTTTAATAAAAATTGATTATGCAAGAATATAAACATTGGGGGCAACTAAATTTGATGTTTTTCTGCAATTCTTAATTGAATGTTTTGTGATTTTAATGATTTGTATTATTTTAGCTACGATATTAAGTATCAATATTTTATATATTATAATTTATTTAATGAGAGATACTTATTTAAATATGAGTATATATTTTTCTGCTTATACAATCATAGCATTTTTTGGAATGGCAATACTCCAATGTATATCACTGAGTTTATCTACTGCATTAAATGCTGTGAATGTCGATATTATCCAATTATTAAATCATGAATGATAAAAACAACTTTCACCATGTGATGAAAGTTGTTTTTAATTTATTAGATTGTTTTAGTTGTTTAAGATTAACAGTTTTCTAAAGCATCAGCAATTTCTTGTACTTTTGCTTCTTCGTAATCTGTTAAATCTACAATTTCTTGAACACTTTTTCCTTTTTTTAGCATTCTGCTAATGATATCAAAAATACCTTTTTCAATACCATTTTTTTCTACTTTGTCAATAACATTGCACATATTTACACCTCGCTCTTTATCTTCTTTGGAAAATTCAACTTCATACCTAGAATCTCCAGTCATTGCTCTTAAAAACTTCAACACCTCATCTACGTGAGTAATCTTCTGTCTGCTTGGTTCATAACTTTTATTTTTACGTTTTTGAACAAAGAAATCCGCAACAATTCGGAAATCACTTGTGAATTTCTGTACTGTCTCTTCATCAAGAAATGCTATATTAAAAATATTTGCCTTATAATCATTTACAAAAGGCTTGAATTTATCATTGATATCGAGAACACCTTTTAGGTTATGTGGTGAACTCCATCTTGATGTTCCATAATAAAGCACAAGTGTAACAACTGGAACAATTTCGTTTCCTTTGTTTTCTTTCATAAGTTGTTGTCGATACGATACTCCATCGTATCCAATTACTCTTAACGGCATGTATTTCTCTTCTGAGGTTTGATTTTCTAATCCACAAAGAGCGATACGTGCATTGCCATCAATCCAGTATTTAGCAACGTCTCTTTCTTGTTCATGCAGTTTTCCTGTTTCTGCTTTATATTGAGATGTCAGCTTCGTTTCTTTTAATGATCTTTCACTTATTACACGTTCTCCGTTAAACAGAAGAACGTTCACAATATCAGCAAATACATCTTCATGATCTTCTAGTAGTTTTTCTACCATATCTTTTTGTGCCATGATTTAAAATTCCTTTCTCTAATAGTTTTCAACAGAAAAAATCAGGGAAAGCTGGAAACTCCCTGATTATCTTTGTTCAGGGTTCTCCCTATGTGATTAGAATGTAATATAGTCTTTTTCATCTTAATCTTACTCAACTTTGTTACATACGTCAACCGTATTCTATTTTTAATACTTTAATCATATTTGTTTCCTCCTTGAATAACTCCACAATGTCTGATACTCCAATCATCCATGCTACATTATATATACGTAAAAATTTAATTCTGAATACAAAAAGTTTAGAAATATTACAGAGAAAACATATTTAAATATGAGTATATATTTTTCTGCTTATACAATCATAGCATTTTTTGGAATGGCAATACTACAGTGTATATCACTGAGTTTATCTACTGCATTAAATGCTGTGAATGTCGATATTATCCAATT
>JAXJYR010000233.1:0-4467 GCA_036306885.1 Longicatena sp. | reverse complement strand
TCCTTGTACTCAATTGCTTGGGGGATAGGATAGATTTCATAATCAGCTTCTGCAGCTACAACATTCGCAACACTTACAAAAGTAAATGAAGATAATACCATTGCGAAAGATGCTACAACTACAAGAGCCTTTCTTAAAAAGTTTTTCATAACTTTTACTCCTTTCTTGCGCACTAAAAAAATGTCTGCGCTTACAAAGTAATTTTAACATAAATCACTAGTCATTAGTAGCTTGTATTCTGCTTTTTTCATTGAAAAATATGCTAGAAAACATATAAAAAAAATAACTATAGATGATCTAACATCATCTTAATATTACATACAAAAAACCTCTTCGTTGTTGGCGATGTTTCTATACTAAAAAAGATGATAAACACAAGTTAAAATCCATGATTATCATCTGTTCTATTAGATTATTTTTTAAATTTTATAATTATTTTGGTACCTTTATTTAATTCACTTTCCATATCAATTGTTCCGTGATGATGTTTTACCGCATTTTTTACAATAGATAATCCTAATCCTGTTCCCCCAGATTTTTTTGATCTACTTTTATCCACTCGATAAAACCGTTCAAAGATTTTTTCATGATGTTCTTTACTAATTCCAATTCCATTATCTTCTACAACTAAATAAACATAACTTTCTTCTTCATAGATAGATACATCAACATTACCATCTTGTTTATTATATTTAATCGCATTATCACATAAATTATAAATAATATCATGTAATAATCTTTCTGAACCATTGATACATACATCATTTTCACTTTGTACATTTAGAGTTACATTTTTTAATTCTGCTGTTTCTTCAAACTCATTCATGACTTCATTGGCAATTCGTTTTAAAGAAACAACGTTGAATGCTTCAACTTGTTGTTCATCTAATTGTGATAAGTGAATAATATCTTCAATCAATTGATTTAAGCGAGTTCCTTCTTTATGAATTTTATTAATATAAACAGGTAAATTTTCCGGTTTAATAATTTCATTTTTAATCAACTCAGTATAACCAATAATGGTTTGTAATGGTGTTTTTAACTCATGCGATATATTAGCTGTAAACTCTTTTCTGTTTTGTTGGGCATAGAATTGATCCGAAATATCAAAAGCTATCATCACAAATCCTTTCAAATCCACACTAGTATCAATGCGATTGACTTCAAATTGATATATTTTATCATTTATTTCCTCACAAAAATAAGAAGTACCAACTTGTTTGGCTTCTTTCATGGCATTACGCATATTTTCTTTTCGATTTACCACAAGGATATCTTCTCCAATTGGTTTCTCATTGATTCCAAAAAGCCTCATCGCTGCAGGATTCATACTTAATATTTTACCTTCATCATCTAGTAAAATAAGTGCTTCATTCATATTATTTGTAATTTGATTGATTTCTTCTTGTTTATTTTTTAAATCTTCTATTTGCTTCGTAATTTCTTTTTGTTGTATATGAATGCGTCTTATTAGTGGTGATATTTCATCATATACTTCATTTTCTAAAGGTTCATCAAGATTTAAATGATTAATTGGCTCAATAATTTTTTTAGCCATATGTTGCGCCATGATTACGGAAACTACAATCGCAAGTATGATAATAATGAAAATTGGTTGTATCATCTTTAATAATAAAAACCAAATACTCTCTTGGTTTATTGAGATACGCATTACCGTTCCATCTTTTAGTAAGGTTGATTGATAAATTGTTTTTTGCATTAATGTAGTTGAATAACGTACACTTTCGCCAAAACCATAAGTAAATGCTTCTTTTACTTCTTCACGAACCAAATGATTTTCCATTGTAGTTGCATCCGCATGACTATCATACAAGACAACCCCATCATCATCAATCCAAGTAATTCGCATATGTTCATCATTGATTTCTTTTAAATAATTTTCTCCTAATTGTTCTGTCGCATTGGCAATAAGTTTTAATTCTTCTTTTAAATTTTGTTGTTCAAGCGTTGTAAAGTAATGATAAAGTGTTCCCGAAACAATCACTAAACTAGATACAAGAACTGTCATCGCCACACTAAAAATGGATTTAAATATCTTATTTTTCATCTTCATTTCTCCATCTGTATCCTACATTACGCACTGTTTCAATCATATTACCATATTCTTTTATTTTTTGTCTTAAGCTACTTATGTGAATATCTATCGTTCTAGAATCTTTCAGATAATCTTGTTTCCACACTTGCGCAAATAATTGTTCTTTTGAATATACTCTTCCAGGATGAGACAGAAATAAATTTAATATTTCAAACTCTTTATATGTTAAATTAACTCTTTTAGATTCTATAGTTACGGTATACTCATCTAAATTTAAAACTAATGTTTTATATTTTTTGATTGTTTCTTCTTTTTTAGGATTTGTTCTACGTAATACAGCATTGACTCTAGCCACTAATTCCATCACACTAAAAGGTTTCACAATATAATCATCGGCCCCTAGGTTTAAACCTTTGACTTTATCATATTCTTGTCCTTTGGCAGAAGCCATAATGACAGGGATATTTTTATATTCCATTGTTTCTTTTAATCGTGTTAATATTTCAATACCATCCATATGTGGTAACATAATATCTAAAATAATTAATTGTGGTTTTTCTTTTTTCAATGCTTCAAAGAAAGATGCACCATCTTCAAATCCTCTTGCTTGAAAGCCTCCAAATTCTAAAGCACATAATTCAATATCAAGAATGTTTGTATCATCTTCTACACACCATATCATATCTAACCCCCCATTTTATGCGATTGAAAACTTACTATTACCAGTAAGTGAATAAATTACCATTTCCGCAATATTAGTCGCATGATCTCCAATACGTTCTAAATATTTCGCAATCATTAAAATGTCCAATCCAAATTCCCCATCATATTGATTTAATGAAATTAAATTGATGATATCACGCTTTAGTTCTACAAATAATTGATCCACAATATCGTCTTGTTTCAAAACATCCCTTGCTTGATATAAATTTTTATTAACGAAAGCATCAATACTGCCACGAACCATTTTTGCTGTTTCATTTGCCATTTTTTCAATCTTATTTACACTATCAATCGTTTGTCCTTTTAATAAAATTACTAGCTCCGCAATATCTTCTGCTTGATCTCCAATTCTTTCCATATCTTTAATCATTCTAAGAGCTGATGTAATCATTCTTAAATCTTTTGCGACAGGTTGTTGGTGTAGTAATAATGTCATACATAATCTTTCGATATCACGTTCCATATGATCAATTGATTTACTATTTGTTAACACATATTGTGCTAATTCAATATCACCCGTAATTAATGCTTTCGCTACTTTTTCAATTGCTTCTTCACATAATGCTCCCATTTCTATCAAACTTTTATTTAATTCTAATAATTGTTTTTCAAATCGACTTCTCATATTATACCTCTTAACCAAATCTACCGGTAATGTAATCTTCTGTTTTTCGTTGTTTCGGAGTGTTAAAAATAGTGTCCGTTTTATCAAATTCAACTAATTCTCCAAGTAAGAAGAAAGCTGTATAGTCTGATACACGTAATGCTTGTTGCATATTATGGGTAACCATAATAATCGTATATTTCTTTTTTAATTCTAGGACTAAATCTTCTATATGAGATGTTGAAATTGGATCTAAGGCTGAAGTTGGCTCATCCATTAATAAGATTTTAGGTTCTACTGCCAACGCTCTGGCGATACATAAACGTTGTTGTTGTCCCCCAGATAATCCTAATGCATTTTTGTGTAGGCGATCTTTGACTTCATCCCACAATGCTGCATCTTTCAATGATCTTTCTACAATTTCATCTAATTGAACTTTATTCTTAATCCCATGGGTACGTGGACCATAAGCCACATTATCATAAATACTCATTGGAAAAGGATTTGGTTTTTGAAATACCATTCCTACCTCTTTACGAAGTTCATTAACATCGATATCTTTGGCAAAAATATCATTTCCTTCATATAAGACATCGCCTGTAATTTTAACACTGGTAATTAAGTCATTCATACGATTTAAGGTTTTTAAAAACGTAGACTTCCCACAACCACTTGGCCCAATGAAAGCCGTAATACTTTTCTCTGGAATATCAATATTTACATTATGAAGTGCTTGATGATCACCATACCATAAACACATATCTTTGACTGAAATAATTGAGTTCATATGTTTATACCTTTCTTTTCTTTGCATAATATTTTTGAATACGATCTGCACTAAAGTTAATTAGCATTGTTAATAGCATTAAAATAGCGGCAATTGCGAAGGCAATACCAAATTCACCATCTTCTTTTGCATATAAATACAAAGCAACTGTTAAGCTTGCTCCTGGCGATGTGAGACCAGCTACAATCCCATTTAATACATGGGCAAATCCTGCTGTAAATAATAAAGCTGCTGATTCACCTAGAATTCTTCCTACTGATAAAATACATCCGGTAATAACACCATCTACACATCCAG
>JAXJYR010000232.1:0-2193 GCA_036306885.1 Longicatena sp. | reverse complement strand
TTCCTAATGAATCTACTTTGTAATATTCAGTTAAACTATTTTTTACATTATCGCTTAAGCTTTCGTATGCGTCATCTCCAATCCCTAATACATTCACACCAGCTTTTTTCAAGCGATCGCACCAATTGTAGTAAGTACTTGGAAATTGTGGTGAAATAAAAATAAAATTCATATTCATTCCTCCTCTGTTTGTTTAATATTACGCCTTTTTCTAAAAAGTTTCAATGCTTTTCAAAAATTTTCACAAATATTCATCTTGTACTTTATTATTTTATGGATTAGAATAATTTCACATAGTCATTTGGAGGATTATTTTATGTTAAAAGAAGTAGCAAAAAAATATTATGAAATGGGATATAACTGTGCTGAAAGTATCTTACGTGCTGGTAATGAATACTACCAATTAGGATTAAATGACCATGATATGATTATGGTAGCTGCCTTTGGTGGTGGTATGCAAATTGGCGATGTATGTGGATGTATTACTGGTGCATGTTGTATTTTATCAAGTAAATATGTAGAAGCGAAAGCACATGATACAAAAGACTTACGTAAATTAACGCAACGTCTTGTCATCACAATGCAAAAAGCTTTAGGTTCTCGTTTATGTTGTGAAATTAAAGTAAACTTCTATTCGAAAGAAAAAGGATGCTTAAAAACAGTTCTTGCAAGTGCTGATATCATCCAACAAGTATTCACAGAATGGGATAATGAATTAGAAAACTAAAAATCAGGTATGAAGTTCATAACGAATTTCATACCTGTTTTTTTAATCTTTATATTTTTCAATGACACATTCAAGTCTTTTTTGTTTATCATACGTTATTCCAACTAACAATAAATTATCCAAATTTTTTTCTAAGCTAAAGTAGTATATATAAGCGATTAGTAAAAAAATGATTCATATTAGCTCCATCTTTAATATACATAACCTGGTTCTTTATTTTGAATCATTGCATTCCACAGTTGATCCATTGTTGTTTTCTTTAAGGCACCATAAGTGGCATCTTGTCTTGTATAACTTGGATCCATAAAATAGATGGTTGTAATTTTGTCATTCTCAATCACTACACCATTCACTACAACTTGATGGACTGCAGATGGGCAATCTTCATACATCACAAAATTATCAATTGATACAAAAACGGGATCATTATTTTTTAAATCTTCGATTAAATGTTGTTCGAATTGTTGGCGATGCGTTTCATTTGGCAAAACAAATTGATATTTTCCATTGCCGTTTGGAAAAATTAATGATGTTGCCACACGTGCTAAATCGGCATATTCAGTTCCTGTTAATGAACTTGTATGTAATAAGTTGGCCAATTCGTCTTGAGAATAATTAATACCATGATAACTTAATACACTTTGTAAAGCTGCAGGTCCACAATAATAGGCGTTTTCTTGTACCATATGTGGTAAATCAATAAAATAAGTGTTCTGTTCTTCACCATTGGTATTTGTCTGATGATTTTGATTCATCTCTTGTTGATTTTTTTCTTCTTGCTTAGAAGAAGTGGATGGTTGACTCACTTGTCCACAACCAACAAGTAAGATCATTACCATGCATAATATCAATAGTTTCATTTTATTTCCCTTTCGCAGCTTCAATTTCATTAAATTTTTCTTGTAGCTCTTCCCAACGGATAAATAAGGCTTCTAATTCACTTTCTTTTTGGTCTCTTAAATCACTTAATTCACCCATTTTTTTGAAGTCTTCACAAGTATTGATTTCTTCCATTAGTTCTTCAATTTCCATTGATAAAGCTTCAGTTTTACTTTCCATTGATTCTAATTCACGTTTTTCAGCCGATGACATTCGTAAGGTTGTACGTTGACGTACTACTTTCACTTCTTTGACTTTTTCATTTTGTTCACGGGCTTCAATATAGGCACTATATCCTCCAATCGAATGGTTGATGTTTCCTTGTTCGAAGACAAATAACGAATCACAAACACGATCTAAGAAATAACGATCATGGGATACACATAAAATCGCACCAGGGAAATCATCTAAATAATCTTCTAAAATTTGAAGCGTAGCTAAATCTAAATCATTGGTTGGCTCATCTAAAAATAAGATATTAGGAGCTTGCATTAGGATTTTTAATAAATATAAACGTCTTTTTTCTCCACCTGATAAGGAACCAATTGGTTGGTACATGCTTTTTGAATCAAATAAGAAACGCTCTA
>JAXJYR010000231.1:0-16167 GCA_036306885.1 Longicatena sp. | reverse complement strand
TTCCTAATTTATGACAATCTATTTTCGTTATAAATACTGATTCATTCGATAAGTGAATGTTCTATTTGGATATAAACTGATTTAAGTCATAAAAGGAAGCAGAGAATTTTTTATTACGAATTCACATAAGTGTTTCAAAAAACCGCTCTCTCCGCTTTCTTAAATCCATTATAATGCATGCCTGCAAAATAAAAGACTAGAAATTATCTTCACACATAATCTCTAGTCTCATTATTCATTTAATGAAGAGAAGCCGATACTAAATAGTCAAAGCTATACATCGTTACTTACGAGTTCATCATAAAGATGTCTCAAAAAAATGAATATCTTCTCTTCGTATATATTATACACATATAAATAAAATAAAACTAGAAAATTATATAAATAATTTCTAATTCTATAATACGAAAAACCTACCGATTTCTCGGCAGGAATTAATTAGTGACAGCTGTGAGATCCACATCCATGGTCTCCGCAAGTGTGTCCTTCTCCATGTTCATGGTCATGGTGGCTACATTGTACATTTGGGTTGAATAATAAAATTCCATTTAATAAAGCACGTACAGCTTCATCTGCACCACTTAATACTCCACCATATAAAGTAATTCCAGCATCAGCTAAGGCGTTTTTCGCACCTCCACCAATACCACCACAAATCACTACATCAACATTTAGTGATTTTAAGAAAGCTGAAAGTGCACCATGTCCACTTCCATTTGTGCTTACTACTTCTGAAGCTATTACTTTTTTATCTTCTACATCATAAATTTTAAATTCTTGGGTATGTCCAAAGTGTTGGAAAATCATTCCATTCATATGAGGTACTGCAATTCTCATCATTAAAACTCCTTTCAAATATCATACTATTTGTAATACAACATGATTATCATAGTCCTTTCTGAAACAGATGTCAACTAAGACAATGTGAAGAAAATGTGTATTTTTAATGTTGTTTTCATCTTTATACAGTATGATTAAACTAACAAAGGAGGATGCCTATGAAAAGATTACTTATGATTAGTTTATTAAGTGTTGCCCTACTAACAGGATGTAGTAGTAAAGCATCGCAACACCAACAAGTATATGAAATATCAGAAACCCAAGCGAAAATGACCGCATTAAGCCAAAGTCATTTAAGCGAAAACGATTGTAAATCGATTTTAATTGAAAAAGACATAGAAGAAGGTAGAAATATTTTTGAAGTAGAGCTACGTAATGATTCTCACAAATATTCTTACTGGATTGATCGTAATAGTGGTGAAATTATAAAAAATAACATTGAACAGCTTTCCAAGGAAGTTTCTAAAGAGCCTTCTAAAGAAACATCGAAAGAACCAGTTGTGGTAGTTCCTGAAAACACAAACCCACAAGAAGAACTTTTATCTTATCAAGATGCACTACAATTAGTTTTAAAGAAAATGCCCCAAATTCAACCTGAAATGATTGAAATGGAACTTGATAAAGAAAATGGTCAATATATTTATGAAGGTGATTTCCATTATGATTCCCATGAATATGAATTTGAAATCAATGCCAAAACGGGAAACTTCTTAAAATGGCATGTCGAAAAAGATGATTAGATGATAGCGAACCGTTATCATCTTTTTTTATCCAAATCATTCTAACGATTTGTTCTCTTGACCATAACGACAAAACAGTGAAAACATATTCACTATATGTCTTCACTGTTAGCTTATATTGTCTATCCTTTGATTTTTAGTTTAGTCTCTATCTACTGATTTTTTTAGAATTTTACCAGATACTGCATCTACTTTGTATTCATATTCAGTATTTTTTACTTCAAAATCTACTTCATAAACGGCTTTACCTTTTTCGTTATCTAATTCTACATCATAATCCTTTACTGCACTAGATGAAACACCTGCGTCTTTTAAGACAATTGATTTCACTTTTGATTTAGAAATAGCAGCGTTTACTTTTTTACCTTCTACTTCTTTGCGTAGGATTTTCCCAGATTTACGAGATACTTCGTATTCATATTCTACACCAGATACTTCAAATTCAATCGAATATGAGTTTGTTCCATTGTATGTATCACGTTCAATATCATAATCATCAATTTCACTTGATTTTACACCTGCATCTGCTAAGACAATTAATTTAGCTTTTGAAGCTGAAATCGAAGAACTTGTAGTTTTGTTACCTTCTACTTTTTCTTTTAAAATTTTACCAGACTTACGAGATACTTCATATTCATACTCTACCCCTTTTACTTCAAAATCAATTGAGTAGCTATTTACTGTTTTATATACATTACGCTCAATATCAAAGTCTTTTACATCTGCTTCTTTTACTTTTGCGTCTGCAAAGACGATTTTCTTAGCTTTTGTCACTGAGATGCATTGTTCATTTGATACTTTACCTTCTACTTCTTTCTTTAAGATTTTTCCATTTGAACGTTGCACTTCATATTCCCATTCAACACCTTTTGATTCAAATTCAATTGAGTATACTGCTTTCCCTTTATAAGTATCTTTTTCTACTTCATAATCATGTAAAGCACTTTCCTTTACTTTTGCATCTGCTAAGACAATTGATTTCGCTTTACTTGCTGAAATAGATGCTGCACTAGCTGGAACAACGAATGATGGTACTAATAATGCTGTAGATAATAATGCGATTAAAATGTTTTGTTTTTTCATATATATTTCCTCTCTTTCTTTTTATGGCTTTATTATAAAACGTCAATATTAAAAGAACATTAAAATTTAGATTAATTTAGTAGGAATTGAAAATATTTTTTTATTTCCCTTCTTTTGATATAATATGGTAAGAAAGAAGTGATATTATGATACCAATTCGTATCCAACAAATAGATTTAAACCGTTATGCACGTACCATTATTACAAGTGATATTCATGGGGACTATGATGGTTTTATGGCAATGCTTCATCAAGTTCGTTTTTCTCATAATGATGTATTGATTATTGTCGGTGATATTTTAGAAAAAGGTGATCAATCTTTGAAACTCCTTCAAGCGATCTACCAACTGCAAAAAGAATATGCTATCATCTTAGTTTTAGGAAATAATGATACCTTCTTTGAAGAATGGAATCATCAATTATTTAATGCATCGCAATTATATGGTTATATCCAAACCCATCCTCATTCTATCTTTCATGAATGTGCCTTAGACTTAAATATTGATGTATGCGATGCTGTTTCTACCCAACATTTAATGGATGGTATTTTTAATACCTATCAAGCAGAACTCACTTATTTAGCAACATGTCCTCATATTTTAGAAAGTGATGACTTTATTTGTGTCCATGCCGGTATTTCATCTCTTGATTTAGCTACCAATGATATCGATACCTGTCTTACCACACCTGAGTTTGGTTCTCATCCACATAAATTTCCTAAAAAGGTAATTGTTGGTCATTGGCCTGCCTCTAATTATTGCGATGATATCATTAAAGCTACTCCTTATTTTCATGACAACAATATCATTAGTATCGATGGTGGTAATAGCATGAAAAGATGGGGACAGATTAATTATTTAATTTATCAAAATCACCAATTAGAAATCGGATTCTATGATAATTTACCTCAAGTTCAATTATTAGACGCACAAGCAGAAAGTAAAGATTTCTATTCTGTCCAATTTCCTAAGACCGAAGTAAAAGTATTATCACAAGAGGAAGAATTCATCGAATGTGAAATTATTTATTCTCATCAAAAAATAAAGGTAACGCCTCAAAACTTCTATCATTATAAAGGAAAAAATTATATATCTGATATTACCACTTACCAACCAGAACTCAAAGAAGATGAAGTTGTATCTTTATGTCGTGTTTATGATGATCATATTTTAATTAAAAAAGATGGTGTCATTGGTATGTATAAAGGTAATTATAAGTTTTTTAATACAATTGGATAATATTCTTCGTACCAATCACAAAAAAAGATATGACAGTAAATTGATACAACTCCACTGCCATATCTTTTTTAACATTCCATTTCAATTTCTACATTTTTTCCACTAAATGCAACACCATATTTATAAATGAATGAAACTCCTTCCATCCGCATTTGGGTATCATATTGTTTAAGATGAATTTGTTCAAGTGCTTTTTTGGCTAATTTTTTTAACGTTTCTTTTGAACATTGTTTTTCTGATTTCAACTCGATTAAAATTCCAGGTAAATATGAGTAAATAGGTTTTAGTGAAATATCATAACGACCATCACCAGATTCTTTATTTGATGTCACAAAATATCCTTTTACCAAAGCACATAATCCTAACATTAAACCATGATAAAATGTTTCTTTTGCGTAATCAAAAGAAGATACGGATGTCATTAATAAAGTTTGGATTAATGATTTTAAACCTTCACAGTCTTTCATTACAATTGCATGTTGAATTTCAATCCCTAATGATTGGGGAATCATATTTTGTAACTCTAGCAGTATTTCCTTATGATATACATAAGCAATTTCTTTATTAGGTAATGAAACTTCACAGATATCATTCAGATAAGACGGCGAATCAAATATTTTTAAATATCCTGCCACTAATAAAAAACTAAAAATAGTAGATGGATTATTTTTTATATGTGGATAGATAACACTTGTATCAATATAAGTCTTTATTTTTTCTCCATTCATTAGCTGAATTAATTTTTCATATATTTCTTTATTTGCTGATTGAATAATTTCACGAATAATATCATTACTTCCTGTAGCTTGCCAATATGTTTGTGGCTGACATTCATAATAAAAATAATTTAATACTGACCATGGATTAAAAATATCCGTTTTTCCAAATCGGTAACCATCATACCATTCGCAAAGTTCATCATATTTTTCTGGCACTTCGAAATAATAAGTCATTGTTTTTATTTCTTCTGATGTAAATCCAAAATATTGACTATATCTATGTTCTAATACCGAATGAACATGTAAATTATTTAGACCTGAAAAAATACTTTCTTTTGATACTCTTAAGATACCTGTCAAAAATCCAAAAGATATATATTTATTATCCTTTAATGCAGCTGAAAACAGGTTTCTCATAAATAAGATTACTTTTTCATAATATTGCATCATATAACCTTGTTGGATGGGAACATCATATTCATCTACAATTAGTACTGGTCCGATACCATAATGTTTATACAACATTTCTGATAAATCTAATAATACATTTGATAGCTCTACTTCATTTACATTTTTAGAAATTATTTTTTCAATTTGTTTTTTATCATAGTAATCGATTTTATCACTTGAAAGTAACTCACTATGTCTCTTTACTTCTTTCGCGATAACTGTTTTCAAGGCATCAAATGTATTTTCCCAAGTTTGATATTTTATATCTTTAAATGTAAGAAACATTACCGGATATTTACCTTGATGTTGTTGATATTTTTTTCCACAAGACCATATCTTCTTACCTTTAAAATAGATTGATGTATCTTCTTTACTTTTTTCGAAAAACACTCTTAACATATCCATATTTAATGTTTTTCCAAAACGTCTAGGTCGTGTAAATAGTGATATATGTGAAACTTCATCAATTAAATCTTTGATTAATAAAGTTTTATCTACATAGTAAAATTGTGTGGATGCCATACGATAGTCACTAATACCAATCGGCAGTGGTAATTTAAAATGTTTATTAGATTTTGTATATTTACCACTTTTTACACGATAATCAACAGGCTTTTCAGCAATCATCGGTAATACCCAAGATCGCCCTTCTTTATATGCACCTTCTATTTTTCCTTCTTTGCATAAGTCAGTTACTCTTCGTTCTGTGACGTTCCATCTTCTAGCAGCTTCTTTTACATTCATTTTATCTAACATCATTCTCACCACCATTCTAATATTAGTATATCACGCTAAAGAAATATGTCAATTTTAAAAGAATAATATCGAAAATTTCTTAATTATTTCCGCAAAAAAAGAAAAAAGAAGTATATTTTTTTTATTAATTGCACCTATTACACCTTTTTTTAAACTATTATTTGCACCTACATGTTACATACATATAAATACTTTCATACAAACAAAAAAAGATATGGATTTCTCATCATGAAATTCCATATCTCTTTTTGTTATTTGTTTTGTTCTAAATAGATTGCAAGTACTGAAATATCAGCTGGATTTACTCCTGATATACGAGATGCTTGACCCATAGTTAATGGTTGTACCGCTTTTAATTTTTGTTTCGCTTCTAATGATAAGTGTTCAATTGTATCATAAGGTAAGTCAGTTGGTAATTTAATGTTTTCCATTTGTTTTAAATGGTTGGCATCACGTTTAGCTTTATTAATGTACCCTTCATATTTTACTTCAATTTCAACTTGTTCCACTACTTCTTTACTTGCGTCTAAATCCATATAGTTCATTAATTCATTTAATTTTACTTTAGGACGACGTAATAATTCCGTAGCAGAAATACCATCTTTTAAAGTATCATATTCGATTGTATGTAAATATGCATTTACATCTGATTTTGGTGTAAAACGAATTTGTTGAAGCTGTTCTTGTAGCATCGCAATATCAGCTTTCTTTTGTAAGAACTCTTGATATTCAACTTCAGAAATTAATCCACATTCATATCCATATTGTTTTAAACGTAAATCAGCATTATCATGTCTTAATAATAAACGATATTCAGCACGTGAAGTTAATAAACGATAAGGTTCTTGTGTACCTTTTGTTACTAAATCATCAATCATAACTCCAATATACGCTTCATCTCTTCTTAAAATCAATGGTGCTTTCCCATCCATTTTTAAAACGGCATTAATCCCTGCCATTAACCCTTGGGCAGCAGCTTCTTCATATCCACTTGTCCCATTTACTTGTCCAGCTGTATATAAGTTTTCCACAATTTTATTTTCTAATGTTGGTTTACATTGTAATGGGTTAATTGCATCATATTCAATTGCATATGCATATTTTTTAATGACACAATTTTCTAATCCTGGTAAACTTCTTAACATTTGTTCTTGCACATGGTGTGGCATTGAAGTAGAGAACCCTTGTACATAAGTGGTATCTAATAATTCACTTTCTGGTTCTAAGAAAATTTGGTGTCTTTCTTTATCCGCAAAGCGAACTAATTTATCTTCAATACTTGGACAGTATCGTGGTCCTACCCCTTTTACTAATCCTGAATACATCGCACTTTCTTTTAAGTTTCCATTGATAATTTCATGTGTCAATGGCGATGTATAAGTTAAGTAACATGGTAATTGTTGGTCAAAAGGTCTAATTTCTTTTGTTTTAGATGAGAAACTAATAAATTGATCAGTTCCAGGTTGTAGACTTGTTTTTGAAAAATCAATTGAACTTGTCAAAATACGTGCTGGTGTACCTGTTTTTAAACGGAATGTTTCAATTCCTAATTGACGTAGGCTTTCACTTAGGTTTGGTGTTGTTGGTTCTCCATCTGGTCCACTTTCTGTTGAAGTATGTCCCACTAAAATATTGGCAGTCATAAAAGTTCCACTTGTTAAAATAACTGCTTGGGCATATTCTTCATGACCATCTTTTTGTAGAACACCAATCACTTTTCCATCTTTCGCAAGAACAGCTTCTACACTCATTTCGCGTAATTCAAGATTAGGTTGGTTTTTACAAACCTCTTGCATATAGCGCATATATTTAATTTTATCGGATTGTACACGTAAACATTGAACTCCAGGCCCTTTTGTTGTGTTCAACATTTTAAATTGTAAAGCTGTCGCATCGGCAGCTTTTCCCATTTCTCCTCCTAAGGCATCAATTTCACGTACAACAATCCCCTTAGCAGGTCCTCCTACACTAGGATTACATGGCATTGAGGCAATCATATCAATATGCATTGAGTATAAAATGGTTTGTTTTCCTAAACGAGCACAAGCTAATGCAGCTTCTACACCAGCATGTCCTCCTCCAATCACAATAATATCACTCATAAGTTAATCCTCTCTTTTTCGAAAAAGGACAAGAACTATTCTTGTCCAATTTTAATAAATAACATACGATTTTTACCACTTAAATCACGAATGACTTCAATATTACTTCCCAGGAAATATTCTTTTGCTAATGCACTTAATGCTTCAGCTTGGTTATATCCCATTTCAAATGCTAAGAAAGCTTTTTCTTTTAAAACTTTGTGTGCATTTTCAAAAATCATACGGTAAAATTTTAGTCCATCGCTACCACCAAATAAGGCAACATGTGGCTCAAAATTCACAACACTTTCTTCCATAACTTCTTCACTTGGAATATATGGAGGATTAGAAATTAAGATATCTAATTTAATCTCACGATCAATTAGTGGTTGTAGCATATCTCCAACTAAGAATGTTACATCCGCTTCTAAGCTTTTCGCATTAGCACTAGCTACTTCAACTGCTTTTTCACTAATATCACTTGCGTACATTTTTAAGTGTGGTTCTTCTTTTTGTAAAGAAATGGCGATTGCACCACTTCCTGTACCAATATCGGCAGCCACAACATCTTGTCCCTCAAACATTTCATCATAGTAAGCTAATACATTTCCTACTAATTCTTCCGTTTCAGGACGAGGAATTAAAACATCCCCATTTACATGAAAACGATATCCATAGAACCATTCAAATCCTAAGACATGTCCTAATGGTTCTTTGTTTAATAGACGTTTCATTCCTTCTTCATAGCGTTGAAGTAAATCTTCATCCATCTCTGTATCATATTCCATATATAAGTTATGTGATTCCATATTTGATAGTTCTAATAAATATAGTAAGGCAGATTGTTCACCTAAACCTAATTCATTCATTTGGCTTTGGTATTTTTTTAATACTTGTTTATATGTCGCCATTATTGTTTTTCTCCAGCTAATTTAGCTTGTTGGTCTGCAGAAACAAGTGCGTCTAATAGATCTTGCATTCTACCTTCAATAATACGATCTAATTGGTTTACGTTATATCCAATGCGGTGGTCAGTTACACGGTTTTGAGGATAGTTGTAAGTACGGATTTTTTCAGCACGATCTCCTGTACCAATTTTAGAACGTCTTTCCATTCCTTGTTCTTCTTCTAATTTACGTTGGTGTTCTTCATATACACGTGAACGAATTGTCATTAAGGCAGTGGCACGGTTTTCATGTTGAGAACGTCCATCTTGACATTTTACTACGATACCTGTAGGTTTGTGGATTACACGTACAGCAGAGTCTGTTTTGTTAACGTGTTGTCCCCCAGCTCCACTTGCACGCATTGTTTCGATTTCTAAATCGTTCATATCAATATCAAAGTCTTCTGGTTCAATCTCAGCTGTTACAAGTACAGTTGCAGTTGATGTATGAATACGTCCTTGAGCTTCTGTTTTTGGTACACGTTGTACACGGTGACTTCCTGATTCAAATTTTAAACGTCCATATACTCCATCACCTTTTACCATGAATGATACAAGTGAAAATCCACCTGCTTCACAATCATCCATTTCGATGATTTCAATTTTCCATCCTTGGCTTTCTGCATATTTACTATACATACGGTATAAATCTCCAGCAAAGATATTTCCTTCATCTCCACCAGCAGCACCACGAATTTCCACGATGGCATTGTGAGAATCGTTAGGATCTTTTGGAATTAATAAGATTTCTAATTTTCCTAATAATTCTTCGATACGTGGTTCTAATTCTTCAATTTCCATTTTGGCCATTTCACGAATTTCTTTGTCATCTTCTTGTAGCAGCATTTTCGCATCTGCTAAACCTTCTGCACATGACTTATATTCTGTATAAGTATCTACTACTTGCGTTAAATCAGCTTGTTCTTTACCTAATTTCGCAAGTTCTTTTGCATTACTTACAATTTCAGGATCCATCATCATTTCCGTAATTTCATGATAACGGTTTACCATCCCTTCTAATCTTTCAATCATAATACTCATAGATTATCACTCCTATCTATTATTATTTTTCTATCGATGCATAAACATCCATATATACTATACCAAACAAAGCTTTAATTGAAAAGTTTTTTCTTTTTCTACAAACAAAAAAGGATACTTCTTTGTGAAATATCCTCTTTCGATGTTTGTTATTACTTAAGTCCGTATTTTTTGTTGAATTTTTCAATACGTCCTGCAGCAGCAGCGAAACGTTGACGCCCTGTGAAGAATGGGTGACAGTTTGAGCAAGTATCTACACGTAATTCTTTAGATGTAGATCCTGATTCAAATTCAGCTCCGCAAGAAGTACATTTAACCATAATACGGTTGTAAGTTGGGTGAATTCCTTTTTTCATTTTCATTCTCTCCTTCCGCCTTAAACCACTTGTGGGTTCAAAGTAAGTGCTATATCATTATAAACGATATTTGAAATGCATGCAAGCAATTTTTCATCATTCAACCAATAAATTTATTAGTTTTTTTACAAACGTTTTTTTCTTATTTTTGTATCACTTTTTCGTATTAATATTTTAGCTGAACCTTTTTTAGCAATCAACGCAAAAGAAGTGTCAGCAATGCGACCAAGAGTTGTTCAGCTCATTTTTGAACTTCTTTTTCACGTTTGTACATATCTAATCAATCGAATTTTAGATACTGTATATAACAAAATTATGGAAGTTCTTAACAATCGACGGAAGTAATTTCGTCTTATCTTGTGCTTTTAAGCACACAAAAACCAGCGTCTAGCCACGCTGGTTTTTGTATTGCGAATTTGAGTTGTTCACGCATGATTATTATATAAAATCCATATGATATTGTCAATCGCATCGAAATATATTTTATTGATTGTTTTCTAATAACTCATACAACGCATAAGCTGACTTGTATGCACCATCATTGAACAGATTATAATCACGATATATTTCACGACCATCTTTTAATTCATACACAAACAACACTGAACCACGTGAATAACGTCCATCCTTCATGCATTTTTCTGGTAATTCTTCACTTAATCGATAATAAGCATCAAATTGATCCGATGTGGCGAAATATTTGTATTCCACATAAACGTCATCTTCCCAAAAACTAAAATTCACGCGCACTTTATAGATATCCGCTTGATTTGGCGTTTCTTTAATCAATCCAAATCCTTTGGTTGATTCAAAACTCCAAGTGAATAAGTATGTACATCCAAAGATTATCGCAAAGATTAACCCATATTGCCACTTCAATTTAATACTTCGTTTCGCAAAGAACATTGCGACTAAATATCCTAAGAAGGTTATACCTAATAAAATCACTTTACCTGTACTCAATTCTTCAATCAGTGCAATCATCAATAAAATCGCTGCCAACCCAGCATGAATCATCAATGGATAAATTAGTTTTGATGATGTATATTGTTCACTATGTTCCCAAGGTTTCTTTTGATAACAAGATCTAGCATATAATAAAGTGATGATTCCAATGATACACCACCATAATAAATAGATCATACTATGTTCTTTCATCATAATTTGATATACACTACCACCTGTATATTCAAAACTACCAAAGGCAACATATGGTAAGCTAATCAAATAAGAAATGACATCTAAATATGTTAATTCATCCATCCATGCAGTATATCCAACTAACACTTTATTTAATAAAACATTAGATGATAAGTTCAGACTTAAAATAATGACAAGTGGTACAATTAAAAATCCAAATACCGCCACAATCGCATCTAATAGCTTATTCGCTTTGACACTTAATAACGTATTGATCCCTTGTAGAATGATATTAATTAAAATAATGAAAGCCAACATTTGAAATGGCAAGAAAGAGAATCGCATTCCCTTTAACCATAAGGCAACTATAGGAATCATATAACAAATCATCGTCGGTAATAAAACACTAATACATCCATACAAGAAATGCACATCAAACATTTTTTCACGTTTCATTGGTAAGGATAAATATAAATCACTGCTTTGTTTACGATATAAATAATAATTTAAGTAAATTGGTGTGAAACAGCTAAATCCACAGCTTAATAAAATCGTCATAACATATAAGATGAGCATCATAGAATCATAAGCTGAAATAGATGTAGCACTAACAGAACTATAAACATACTCATTAGTATAAACATACTCATTAGTTCCTAGTGAAATTACATTAGATACGGTTAGAAACATAAAGAGAATCGCACTGATGACTAATTCTAGCTTCCAATAACGCTTTACTAAATATTTAAAATAACTCATTTTACTCATATTGACCGTACCCCCTTCGTTCCATTTCATATAAGAAAATTTCTTCTAGATTTACTGGTAATACTTCCATCAATAATGGTTCTTTCTGTTGGATATATGATTGAATTTCTTCAATGTCTCCTTTTACTACGACACTCACAACACGTGAATGAGCTTGATAAGATAATAAGTCTAACGCTTCAAAGAATTCTTTTTCCACTACTTCTTTAAACGCAAGTTGAATCTTATGGATATGTTCCTTCGTTTCATGTAAATCACCACTTGTGGCGATGCTACATTCTTCGATAATTCCAAAGCTATCACAAATATCTTCCATTTCTCTTAGGTTATGCGATGAAATAATGACAGTCATTTGTTTTTCTTCCATTAATTTGGCTAATTCTTTTTTTAGAATTAAACGCATCATTGGATCTAATCCATCAAAGGCTTCATCTAAGAACAGATATTTTGGTGAAATCGCCAATGCAATACATAAAATTGCTTGACGTTTCATTCCTTTGGAAAAGTTTTGAATACGACTTTTTTCATTTAATTGGAAAATACGTAAATAACGTTGGTAAATCGATTCATCAAACTCAGGATAAAACACCTGATAAAAAGCTTTCATGTCTTTAATGGTAGCGTGAAAGAAATAATATGGATCATCACTGATTAATAAGACATTACTTTTTACTACTTCATTTTCATAGACTGATTGGCCATCAAAGGTAACCATACCTGCATCTGGTTGTACAATACCTGCCATAATGCGTAATAAGGTTGATTTTCCACTTCCATTCGGTCCAATTAATCCAAAGATACGACCAGTTGGAATCGTTAAATTCAAGTCTTTTAATACTTGATAGTTCCCAAAAGACTTTGATAATTGTTTCATTTCAATCATAAAGAATCCTCCTCGTATAATCGCTCAATCATGGCGATTAAATCTGTTTTTGCGATATGATGTTTTTTCATTTGTAATACATTTTTCTCAAATTGCGTTAAACATTCTTCTTTAATTTTAACTTCAACATGATTCCCTGCGATAAAACACCCTTTTCCTTTTAAAGTATATACATAGCCTTGTTCCTCCAACTCTTGATAAGCCTTCGATACGGTATTAGGGTTAATCCCTAACTGTGAGGCAAGCTGGCGAACACTTGGTAATTGGTCATCAACATTTAAAACCCCAATGGCGATGTACTCTACAATTTGACGTTTTAGTTGTTCAAAAATGGGAGTCTTAGATTGTGTATCAATAATAAACATAAGACACCTCCTCTGTATTAGTGTACTAGTTACACTAATACAGTATCATGTTATATTCTTTAAGTCAACACCTTCACTATTTGTTAAGTTTATTGTAAGAATTAAAAAAGTGAGCTTTCACTCACTTCTTCTTGCATCATTATTCTTCCATTTGGCTCATTAATGATAAAACATCTTTAGGGTTTTCAATATTTAATAATGCTTTGTCCACATCACTCATTCCAGCAAAATAACCATTTACAGGAACATTATTCACTCTAATATTATTTGATCTATCGATTTGAATAAGAGCATTCCCATTTTTATAATAAGTTACTTCTTTAGCATATAAATCTTTTTTGAAGTATGTTTTTTCTTTCTCTTTATATCTAATCAATAATCTTTTATTTGTAAGAATATAAGAAATATCCTTACGACGAATTGCCTCTACAATAAAACGAATAAACATCACATAACAACTGAAACCTAGAGGAATCAAAGGTAGAATCGAAAACGGAAAGCTTTCTATCAATCCTTCAAAACCAATACCGACAAATGCTATAGAGCCAAAAAAAATAACACCAGCTAGACCCGAAAGACTTAGTAAAAATTCCTTTGCGTAATATAAATTCCCCTTTGCAGGTACGCCTTTCCATAATATTACTTCTTCATTTTGTAGATGGAGCGACTTTGTTTGTGTCGATGATACTTGTGGTAGTGATTCGACAGGCCTTTCATTTTTCATTAAATCAATCACATGTTGTCCATTCGCAATATTAAGCAATGCATAACATCCAAATGATAATCCTGCTTCTTTTTCGACTTCACGTGGTTGGTCTTTAAAATAAACACTCACATGATCATTTCGATGATATTTAATATCTGCATTTTTAACATTATGGTTTGCTACAACATGAACACGTGAACCTAAAGTAATAAATAATCGTTGATTTGTTAATACATAATAAATTTTAGTACGTTTCCACATTTCAACAAAATATCTTATGAATAAAAAGTAAGAACCAATCAACGTTATCAAAATGGCTAAACCTAAGTAGATCACATCACTAAATTCTAAAATAAAATTAGTTTTCCATAAGGCAACCGCAAATCCTAAAATAATCATTCCAAAAACTGATAAAACAATGTCAATAAAATGGATTGGAACTCCTTTATCGGGTATTCCTCTCCAAATAATAAATTCATCTTGTTTCAGCTGTCTTCTGATATAGCTTTCATCAAATTCAAAGTCCATAATAATATTTTAAAGTTCTAATAATGCTAAAACTTTATCTCCTTCCTCTACGTCTACTAATGCTTGTTTATGTCCAGGAAGACCTGCACATACATATGTAATGGTTCCATTACGACCAGATTGGAAAGCACGTGATTTAAAAATAACATGAATACTTCCATCAGAAAATCTAGTTACTACACTATCTTTTACCTCTTCTGGTTCAATGATAAATGTTTCATTTCCATAGTAAACCAATACACGCTTTTGGTTGGTAATTGCATATGATGTTTTTTTACGCCAATAAATTTCAACAAAATAACGAATAAACACCCAATATTGAGCGAAAATAATAATAGGAATTTGACCATAATCAATTTCTACAGGATAATTCACAAACATTATCACAAGCATAATCACAGTAGCCACTAATCCAACTAAACTCATCATAATATCTTCTTTTCCAATTAAATGTTTGGTTTGCGATGTACCTTTCCAAACAATAAATTCACCTGTTCTTAATTCATCCATAATGTACACTCCATTCTATCAACCATCTATATTATATAATAAAAAAAAATAATAATAAGAGTTAATATGTTTAAACCATAAAGATATTAACTCTTAATGATATTTACTGTAGTTTACTTAATAATGTCATGATATAATCTACATCTTCAACATTTACGAATACTGAACAATAATCACTTATTCCTGCAAGATAGTTTTTAATTGTTTCACCACTCAACTTTAGTGAAGAGGTTTCATTTACGAGTTGAATATGACCACTTCCATTAGAAAAACGATGTAAAAGTTTTATTTGTAAATCATCTTTTGTATATATTTTTTGTTTCTGACCACATTTAATGACTACTTTTTTATTCGTAATCATATATTGAAGCTTTTTACGACGGTTTGCCTCAACGATAAATCGTCCAAATAGTAAATAGCATCCAATAATAAACATAAGTAATGGAATCAGACTAACTGGAAAAATACTAATCATACCTTCTAAAGAGATTCTAAAGATGATAACGTAAAGTAATCCTAGTGTCCAAAAAGATGAAAACAAGATAAATCCGATTTCTTTTAGGTAAAGCAGATGACCTTCATGCGGAGAGCCTTTCCATAGCATCCATTCGTGTTCTTCCAACAATTGATCATTTGGACGATTTTCATATTGCGAAAATGTTTTAGCGATTGGACCATGTTTGATTAAATCTAAAACCAAATCCGCATCGGCTATATCTACCAAAGCAAAACGTAGTTGTTTCGCAAAGGAGCAGCAAGGTCGTTCTGAAAATATATTTGGATCAAAATCAATTGTTTTATTTCCATTTTTAAGTTCCTTTACATCTCTATTATGATTTTGTAAATCTTCAATAAACTCAATTTTATCATCTCTAATAAAAAACAGACGTTTATTCGTTAAAAAGTAATAAATTCTTTCTCGACATTTTCTTTCTAGAACAAAGGAAAATATAATAATACAAGAACCAAGTGTAAGCAAAACGACTGCGAACACTAACAAAATACCAAATTCAATAA
>JAXJYR010000230.1:0-3822 GCA_036306885.1 Longicatena sp. | reverse complement strand
GAATCAAATTGGGGAATTAATAACGATAATGGCATATTTTTAAAATTCGCTAAAAACGACACTGCTGAAATCGTAACCATTGCGTTTACAAATAAATAAGCAAAAATTTCCAACAATGTTTCTTTGGTACAAGGCACAAAGACATCAAATAATAATTGCATTTTACTGATTCCATGCACTGCCGCAACATCTTCAAAATTGGCATTAAAACGCTTTAGTGAATTATATGCCATTAAATAAGGAGATGCAAAGAAGTGCGTAATATTGACTTGAATCAATATAAATACACTTCCATATAAGAAACTTCCATGAAATAGTAAAACATAGCATAACCCTAGCACCACACCTGGTATTGCCAAAGAAATCAATGAGATCAAATGTAAAGATAAATTGGTAAAGGTACGTTTACTACGTGCTGTAATATAAGCGGTAAAATAAGTGATTCCCATTCCAACAATTGCCGTTGCGAAGGCGATGGCAATGGAATGTTTTAAATACATTCCCACTCCTAGACGAAATGCCTCTTGGATATTCACTAGTGAAAAACTTAAATCAATCGGGTAACTTTCTACAAATGATAGTACCATAAATGTCCCTAATGGCAACAATAACAACAGTACAATCAAACTACAGAAATAAAATGCCATTAAATCTTTACTCTTATGCGCTTTGATGGTAAGACGTGTTCCCTGTAATGTCACACTATGATCACCACTTTTTAAATCCATGATAAATTCAATCAAAGCAGGCACAAGCAACACAACACCAATGATAGCTCCTTGTGAATAATTCATTAATCCAATCACTTCTCGATACATATATACAGGTAAGGTTAACACTTGTCCCCCTACCGCAAGTGGCACTCCGTAATCAGTAAAAATCATCGTAAAAACAGCGAATAAAGACGAAATTATCGGTGCTTTCATATTTGATAAGGTAATTTGAATAAATTGTTCCCATTTATTCAAACCTAATACTTCCGCCGCTTCATAAGCAGCTGCATCCTCATATTGAAAACCATCATTCAACAATAAGAAGGCAACTGGAAAAGAATATAAAATACTTCCTAAAACGATACCATTAAATCCATATAACTCAAATGATAATCCTAACAAATTGGTTAAAATACCATTTGTCCCTAATAATAAGACTAAACCCATACCATGTGAAATCGATGGTATTAACATCGGTAATGTAAATAAAATCCGAAATAACGACTTCCCTTTCATACAAGTTCGATTCACACAAGATGCTAGTAAAAAGGCAAATCCTACTGATAATAGCGTCGCAATCAGTGTCACAATCAATGAATTTTTCAACATTGTTAAAAAATGAGGACTTCCTAATACCGCCACAATATCTTCAATATGAATACTTCTAAATAAATTACATAAAGGCAAAATCACACAAACTAAAAGAATCGCAGTGACAACACCCTTACAACTACGATATAAATGATTATTCATAAGCATTCCCCGTCGATTTTAATAATGATTTTAATTTATTATCTAAATGTGCCACCACAAACTCTTTGATATATTCATTCGCTGGATGATGATAAATATTTTCAGGACTATCTAATTGTTCAATATTTCCTTCACTCATAACCATAATACGATCTGATAAATAAAAAGCTTCTTCTTGATCATGGGTAATAAAAATCATTGTACTCTTAAATTTTTGTTGAATTTCTTTTAATTCTTTTTTCATAATTTCTTTATTTTGAACATCTAAAGCACTAATTGGTTCATCCAACAATACAATTTTGGGTTTCATCGCTAAAGTGCGCGCAATCGCCACTCGTTGTTGTTGCCCACCAGATAATTGATTTGGCTTTTTGTCAAGGTGTTCATTTAATCCTATCATTTCTAGTGTTTCTTTGGCGATGTGATAGGCTTGTTTCTTACCATGCTTCTTCTTTAAGGCATAAGCGACATTTTCTAATACACTCATATTGGGAAATAAGGCATAGTTTTGAAAAATAATTCCCATTTCACGTTCACTTGGTGCACGATTAGATATTTCGGTTTCATCCATATAGATTTTTCCACTATCTTGTTGTTCTAAACCAATTAAAATACGAAGTAGGGTTGTTTTCCCACATCCACTTGGACCTAAAACACCTAAAAACTCACCATCATAAACATCAAATGAAATATGCTTTAAAATATCGACACCATCAAAATGCTTATATAAATTTTCTACCACTAATTTTTTAGGAGAATTTAATATTTCCATAGCTCCAACAACCTTTCCTTTTCTTCAATACTATTGATACCTTCCATATTTCCATATTGGATATTTTCAGGATAGTTTTCCATCTTCCGTTCTTGATTTTCAATTAAAATTTCCGGTGAATAATGCATCTTATCATATAAGAAGAAATCATTCACAATATAATCAAATACTTCTAAAATCATATCATCTTCTTCTCGACCCTTTAATATTCCTGCCCCTGTCAAAGAATAAGGAGAACCGTATTCAGGTGTCACAATTGTAAAAGGTTGGCCCTCATTACGTTGTTCAACCGCTTGAAACGTTAAACATAATCCAATCGCACTTTCACCTTGAATTAATGACTTAATCGGTCCTGACCCTGATTCTGTAAACATTTTGACATTCTTAGCTAATTGGTCAAAATATGCAAGTGCTTTTTCCTCACCCATTTCATTTACTAGGTTTTTATAAAACAAATAACCCGTTCCACTTGTATTAGGATCTGGCATTGATATCAAACCACGATATTGTTCATCTAATAAATCCGCATAAGTAGTGACTGGATCTAAATGGTATTTTTCCATTACCGCATCATTCATCACGATACTTCCTGCCTGACGTTCCCAAATGACATAGCGATGATCAAAATCAGACGGTTTCATTCCTTCTACATAATCTTGAACCCTTACCTTATCGACAGAAGCTAAATGTTCCTTGATTTTCTCCATATAAGCTCCTTCTAACCCAACTACGATATCACAATCACTTTGAGATTGTTCCGTTGCAATTTTGGCAGCTGATTTAGCTGTCGATAAATACATAACTAATATATTTTCATCAGGAAAACGATTATTTAATTGTTTTTGTAATTCATCTCCTCGATATTGTTCTAGCGATGAATATATCACAATCATATTTTCTTTCTCAAAACTAATATCAAAAAGTAAATATGCTGTGATGATACATAAAATCATAAATATTTTTTTCATCTTATCACCATTTTGTAGTATAGCATAACCCCCTAATCATGTACATAGATTTTATAATATCGTAAGAATTTGAACGTTTTATTGATATATTTAACATCATTTTGTTCATTTGTAATCGTTTTCAATCAATTTTATAACATTTCAACTTTTACTCAAATTCATCTCATCTCATCTAAATTTCACTTTTTTTAAAATTTTCTAAAAAAAAGTGTTGCATTATCTTATTTTTCATGTATAATATAAGGGCACTAAGCGAAATGGTTCCGTAGCCAAGTGGTAAGGCAATAGACTGCAACTCTGTGATCATCGGTTCAAATCCGATCGGAACCTCCATTTTGATGGGGTCGTGGCGAAATAGGCAGACGCAACGGACTTAAAATCCGTTGGGAGTTAATCCCGTGTGGGTTCAAGTCCCACCGTCCCCACCATTTGTCATTAAAGTCTCGAAAGAGACTTTTTTATTTTATTTTAATTTTTTTCTTGCATTATATTTTATTTCGTGTATAATATAGTGGCACCAAGCAAATGGGGTCGTGGCGAAATAGGCAGACGCAACGGACTTAAAATCCGTTGGGAGTTAATCCCGTGTGGGTTCAAGTCCCACCGTCCCCACCAT
>JAXJYR010000229.1:0-15107 GCA_036306885.1 Longicatena sp. | reverse complement strand
TGGTGTAGGTTTATTACGATATTAAGGTAGGATAAAAAAAGTCACTAGATATCATCTAGTGACTCAGTTGTTTTCGCAATCCAGAGAGTGAGATCTTTCCCTGCATATACAGGTGGGTAACCTGCACAACTTTTTTAGGATCCCTACTCGTAGCAGGTATTCAACACCAAAGTGTGACATCCGGTTTCCCTTATCTCAAAGTGTAGGAAAAATTTATTCTCCCTGGACAGTTATAGTATATCATGTAAGTTTAAAAAATATACTCTTGACTTTTAAAAATTTTCGATTATTTATCATTTTTTACGATAGAAATAGATAATTCTTCCAATTGTGCAGCATCAACTGGTGTTGGAGCATCACTCATAGGACATTTTGCGTTAGCATTTTTAGGGAAGGCGATAACATCACGAATAGAATCACTTTCACTTAAAATCATCGCAATACGGTCTAATCCAAATGCTAATCCACCGTGAGGAGGTGTACCATATTTTAAGGCATCAACGAACCATCCAAAGTTTTCTTGAATTTTTTCTGGTGTAAATCCAAGTACTTCAAACATTTTATCTTGCATTGCCCCATCATAAATACGTAGTGATCCTCCACCAAGTTCGTATCCATTTAATACGATGTCATATGCGATTGCATGTACTTTACCTGGATCTGTGTCAATATATTGCATATCTTCGTCTTTAGGACGTGTGAATGGGTGGTGCATTGCGTACCAACGGTTGTCATCTTCACTGTATTCAAACATTGGGAAATCAGTTACCCATAAGAATGAGAATTCTGATTTGTTTTTGTATCCTAAGCGTTCACCTAAGTGGTTACGTAAAGCACCTAATACTTCACATGTGTTACGCCATTTATCAGATACAATCAATACTAAATCGTTTTCTTTTAATTGAAGTGCTTCGACTGTTGCAGCTACTTCTTCTTCACTTAAGAATTTAACAATTGGACCAGTTAGTGCTCCATCTTTGTATTTTAAGTTTACTAAACCTTTTGCCCCATGTTTTTTCGCAAAATCAGTTAAAGCATCGATTTCTTTACGTGTCATACCTGCAAGACCTGGTGCTACAATCGCTTTAATACTTCCATTTGTTGCTAAACAATCAGCGAATACTTTAAATGTAGAGTTTGCATATACATGGTTTAATTCTTGAAGTTCCATCGCAAAGCGGTTGTCTGGTTTATCACTACCATAACGATTCATCGCTTCTTCCCAAGTTAAACGTGGGAATGGAGCCACAACATCTAATCCTTTTACTTCTTTCATTAATTTCACTAACATTTCTTCCATCATTGTTTGAATTTCTACATCAGATAAGAAGCTTGTTTCTAAGTCAACTTGTGTAAAGTCAGTTTGACGGTCTGCACGTAAGTCTTCATCACGGAAACATCTTGCAAATTGGTAGTAACGTTCAAATCCTGATACCATTAATAATTGTTTATATAACTGTGGTGATTGAGGTAATGCATAGAAGCTTCCTGGATGAACACGAGATGGAACTAAGTAGTCACGAGCACCTTCAGGTGTACTTCTACCTAACATTGGTGTTTCAATTTCAATAAATCCTTGTGCATCTAAGTATTCACGCATGCTGTGTGTAATCGCATGACGCATACGTAATTTCTTTTGCATAACAGGACGACGTAAGTCTAAGTAACGATATTTTAAACGTGTATCTTCTAACGCATCTGTTTCATCGGCGATGATTAATGGTGTAGTAGCTGCAGAGTTGATGATTTTAATACTTTCAACTTTAACTTCGATATCTCCAGTTGCAAGTTTTGGGTTTTTGTCTTTACGTTCTACAACTACCCCAGTAGCTTCTACAATATATTCATTACGAATAGAGCTACAATCTTCAGATAAAGCTTCACCACAAACTAATTGTGTAATCCCTTCTCTATCTCTTAAGTCAATAAATACTAATGCTCCAAAGTTACGACGTTTTGCTACCCAACCAATTAGAGTAACTGTTTTTCCAACATCGCTTAATCTTAATTCATTGTTGTGATGTGTACGATTCATTTTTATTCCTCCCCGCAATGACAGTGTGATTCTTTGGCAAATAATTCATCCATTGCTGTAATGATATCATCTAACGCAACACTGTTTGATGTTTGTGTCGCAATATCTTTAATTGTTACACAGTTGTTGGCGATGTCTTTTTCTCCTACAAGAATTGCCGTTTTTGCTTTCATACGATCAACTGTTTTAAATTGAGCTTTAAATGAACGTCCTTGGTAGTCTGTATCGACACGATATCCATTGCTACGTAACATTGTTGTAATTTGTAATGCTTCTGTTTTTACTTTATCTGATAAGCATAATACATAAGCATCTAGTGGTTGTTCTTCACTTAAATCAATTCCTTCAGCTTCACAAGCGATGATTAGACGTTCCATACCCATTGCCCATCCAATACCACTCATTTTTTCTGGACCTCCGAAGTATTCAACTAATCCATCGTAACGACCTCCTGCAAAAACTGTTGATTGAGAACCCATTTCTTCATTTACTGATACTACCTCAAACACAGTGTGTGTATAATAATCTAAACCACGAACTAAGCGTTCATCGATTTCATATGGAATTCCTAATGCGTCTAAACCAGCTAATACTTCATTGAAGTATGCTTTACTTTCAGCATTTAAGTAATCATGCATTTTAGGCGCTGAATGCATAATTTCTTTTTCACGGTCCACTTTACAATCTAGAATACGTAGTGGGTTTTGTTCGTAACGACGTTGACAATCTCCACACATTGTAGTGATTTCATCTTTAAAGTGTTCTTTTAATGCTTCACGATAGTTTGCACGTGATTCATCATCTCCAAGTGTATTGATTAATACTTTCATATCTTGAAGTCCTAATGCTTTTACAAAGCTGTATCCTAACGCAATTGTTTCAACATCTAATAATGGTGCTTTTGCCCCAATTACTTCAACTCCAAATTGGTTAAAGATACGCATTCTTCCTTTTTGAGGACGTTCATGACGACATTGTGGTCCTACATAGTAAAGTTTTGCTGGTAAATCAGGGTTTCCAAATAATTTGTGTTCAACAAAAGCACGTGCAACCCCTGCAGTACCTTCTGGTCTTAAGGTTAAAGATGTTGAACTGTTTTCTAATGTAAATGTATACATTTCTTTGTTTACCATATCACTTGAATCATTACCACGTTTAAAAACGTTAGTGTGTTCAAAGATTGGTGTACGAATTTCACTATAGTTGTAAAGGTATGTGAAATTACGAATTAATTCTTCTAATTTGTGCCATTTACTAATGTCACTCGGAAGAATATCTTGTGTTCCACGAGGAACTTGATAAACTTGTTTTTCTTTTGCCATATTATTTCCTCCATAAAAACAAAAAACGCCCTAATAAAAGGACGTTATTTACGTGGTGCCACCTTTTTTCATGATTGATGCAAATCATGCGCTCTTAACTTTAACGCAGTTCTACGTTCATCCATTTCCTGATGACTCCTTCTAGGTGTCCATTTAATGATGTGATATGAAACTCTCAGCTAACGTTTCTTCTCTGTATTATCCATTCATTAAATGCTCCTAATCATTGGATTTTATTCAGCTGCATCGTTGATGTTGCTAACGTTGTGGTATACTTGTTGCACATCGTCAACATCATCTAATAATGTAACTAGACGTTGGAATAATTTTAAATCTTCTCCATGTAATTCAACATATTCATTTGCAAGCATTGTGTCTTCAAGAATGTCGAAGTTTACACCTTCGATTGCTTCTTCGATTGCTTCTTTTGCTTTTGTTAAATCAGTTGGATCAACTGTAATTGTCATTTGTCCATCTTCTACTTCAATATCTTTTAAATCTACTTCTGCCATGATTAATGTTTCCATCATTGTTTCTTCATCATCATATGCAATTGAGATTAATCCAACGTGTTCGTAGTTGAAGCTTACAGAACCACCAACTCCTAATTTTGCTTTTGCTTTGTTGAAACAAGCACGTAAGTCAGCGATTGTACGGTTTGAGTTGTCAGTTAAACAGTCGATAATTACTGTTCCACCACCAGCTGAACCGAATCCTTCATAACGAGCAGCAGAATAGTTTTCTGTTGTTCCACCTTTCGCTTTTTCAATTGCACGTTTAATAACGTCAGCAGGAACTTGGTTTGCTTTTGCACGTTCAATTACTTTTTTAAGTGCTACGTTCATATCTGGATCAGGTACTCCAGCTTTCGCAGCTACTAAAATTTCTTTTCCATAACGAGAATATAGTTTAGCTTTGGCTGCAGCAGTTTTTGCCATCGATGCAGCACGTACTTCAAAATGTCTACCCATTTATATCACCTTCCAAATTTCCTATATAGTATAGCATAATTGATTTATTTCTGTAAAGATATAATAAAAGCTCAAATAATGATTTTTTAGTTCAATTTTATCATTTATTTATTACATGATTATTCATATAAAAAAGATAAAACATTCAAATCAGAATATTTTATCTTTCTAGTTTTAGTTATTCTTTAATTCCGTAATTTTCAATAATATAGTCCATATCTTTATCTCCTCTACCTGAAAGATTGATTAAGATAGAACCTTTACCCATTTTTTTCGCTAATTTAATTGCATAAGCTACAGCATGGGCACTTTCAATAGCTGGAATAATTCCTTCCATACGTGATAATTCGAAGAATGCATCAATTGTTTCTTCATCGTTCACAACATCGTATTTAACACGTCCTAATTCGTGTAAGAAGGCATGTTCTGGACCACTTGATGGATAATCTAAACCAGAAGCAACTGAATATACAGGTGCTGGTTCACCATTTTCATCTTTTAACATAATACTATTAAATCCATGCATAATCCCTTCTTCTCCATATTTTAGTGAGGCTGCATGGTCTCCTAGTTTTTCACCACGTCCTAATGGTTCTACCCCATAGATTTCAACTGGATCATTTAAAAATCCTGCAAACATTCCCATCGCATTTGATCCACCACCGACACAGGCTACAACTGCATCTGGAAGTTCTCCAGTCATTTCAACAAATTGTTCACGTGCTTCAAATCCAATGATACTTTGGAAATCACGTACCATCAATGGAAATGGATGAGGTCCTAAAACCGAACCAATACAATAAATAGCATCTTTATATTCGTTACAATATGCCGCAAATGCTGCATCGACAGCTTCTTTTAAGGTTTGTAATCCTTCTGTTACTTCAATTACTTTTGCCCCTAAGATTTTCATACGTGCAACGTTTGGAGCTTGTTTTTTAATATCAACAGCCCCCATATAAATGTCACATTCTAATCCAAAATAAGCGGCAGCAGTCGCAAGAGCTACCCCATGTTGTCCAGCCCCTGTTTCGGCAATTACTTTTTTCTTACCCATATATTTGGCAAGTAAAACTTCACCCATACAGTGATTTAATTTGTGTGCCCCCGTATGGTTTAAATCTTCACGTTTTACATAAAGCTGAACACCATTTCCAATTTTATCCGACAAACGCTCTAAATGAGAAATAGGAGTAGGACGTCCTTGGAATTCTTTACGAATACGTCTTAATTCACTAATAAATTTACGTGATTTACAAATTGTATAATAGGAATCACTAATTTCTTGCATTGCTGTTTTTAATTCTTCACTAATATATGAACCACCAAATTTACCAAAATAACCATCTTTATCAGGGTAATTCTTTAAATATGTGTCAAAATCAATATTATTAAATTTCATTATGCTTCCTCCTGTTCCGTTTTAATGATACATTTCATACATAATTAGTAATGTATTATATAAATTTTATGCCTCTTCTCATGAGATTGTCAATCCTTTGCAATAATTTTATAGATTCGTGGCAAAAGATTGAATGATATAAAATAAGAAGCCAGAGTACTGGCTTCTATACCGTATTAATTTGCCACAATGTTTAATACTTTTCCTTTAATAAAAATCATTTTACGAATTGTTTTACCTTCGATTTGTTTTTGTACAGCCGCAAGCTTTAATCCTTCTGCTTTCACAAATTCTTCATCGGCATCCGCAGGTGCTAAGAATTTACCACGCATTTTTCCATTTACTTGAACTACGATTTCAACTTCATTTTCAACTAATATAGCCTCATCATATGTTGGCCAAGCTTCGTAAGTTAAAGTTTCATCGTGTCCTAATAATTGCCACATTTCTTCACAGATGTGAGGTGCGTAGCATGATAACATTTTAATAAATCCTTCTGCATATCCACGATATAGGGCTTCTGCTTTATATGCTTCATTAATGAAAATCATCATTTGGGAAATTGCAGTGTTTAAGTTTAAGCTTTCGATATCATTTGTAACTTTTTTAACTGTTGCATGATAGATTTTATCTAATGAGTGATCGTTTGTATCAGAAATTTTGTTCATTTCAATAATTAAACGATATACACGATCTAACCATTTTCTTGAACCTTCTACCGCTGTATAGTTCCATGGTTTACTTGCTTCAAGTGGTCCCATAAACATTTCATATAAACGAAGGGTATCTGCACCATATTGTTCGACAACATCGTTAGGGTTTACAACAAATTCTGGGAAACGTTTACCCATTTTAATTCCGTTTGCCCCTAAGATATATCCTTGGTGAACTAATTTTTGGAATGGTTCTTTGGTTGGAACTAATCCTTTGTCATATAAGTAGTTATTCCACATTCTTGAGTATAACAAGTGTCCTACGGCATGTTCTGGTCCACCAATATATAAGTCAACTGGCATCCAGTGTTTTAATAATTCAGGGTCGGCAAAGTTTTCTGTGTTATCTGGGTCAATGTAACGTAAGAAGTACCAGCTACTTCCAGCACTACCAGGCATTGTAGAAGTTTCTAGTTTACCTTTCACACCATTCACTTCACGGCTTAACCATTCGCTTGCTTTTTCTAATGGTGATGCTCCTCCACTTGGAGAGTAATCTTCAAGTTCAGGTAAGATTAATGGTAATTGGTCATCGCTTAATGCTACCATGTTTCCATCTTCTAGATGTACGACTGGAATTGGTTCTCCCCAGTAACGTTGTCTAGCGAAAATCCATTCTCTTAAACGGTAGTTAATGTGTTTTGTACCACATTTATTGTCTTCTAACCATTGAATCATAGTATCGATAGCATCTTGTTTACCTAATCCATTTAAGAAATCAGAGTTAATGTGTACACCATCTTGTGTCCATGCTGCTTCTTCAATATTTCCACCTTCTAATACTTGAATGATTTCAATACCGAATTTTTTCGCAAATTCATAGTCACGATCATCATGTGCAGGAACTGCCATAATTGCACCTGTACCATAGCTTGCTAGTACATAATCACTAATCCAAATTGGAATTTCTTTTCCATTTACTGGGTTGATTGCATAAGCTCCAGTAAATACCCCAGTTTTATCTTTATTTAATTCTGTACGTTCTAAATCTGATTTTGTCGCACAAGCTGCTTTATATGCATCGACAGCTTCTTTACATTCTGCAGTTGTAATCATGTCAATTAGGCGATGTTCTGGTGCTAATACACAGTATGTCGCTCCAAATAAAGTATCACAACGAGTTGTAAACACTGTAAAGCTATCATCATGTCCTGCAACTTTAAAGTCAACGTGAGCTCCAATTGATTTTCCAATCCAGTTACGTTGCATTTCTTTTGTAGATTCTGGCCAATCAATTTCTTCTAAACCAGCTAGTAAGCGTTCTGCATATTTAGGAATATCAATTACCCATTGACGCATGTTTTTACGAACAACAGGGAATCCTCCACGTTCACTTTTTCCATCAATAACTTCATCATTTGCTAATACAGTTCCTAATTCTTCACACCAGTTTACAGGCATTTCAACACATTTAGCTAATCCATCGTTAAATAATTGTTTGAAAATCCATTGTGTCCAAGCATAGAATTTAGGATCATGGGTACTAACTTGTTTGCTCCAGTCATAACTGAAACCTAACATTTTTAATTGTTGTGTAAATGTTTCGATATTACGTTCTGTAAATCCTGCAGGGTGGTTACCTGTTTGAATTGCATATTGCTCTGCAGGTAATCCAAAGCTATCAAACCCCATTGGGTGTAATACATTATAACCTTGCATTCTTTTCATACGACATACGATATCCGTTGCAGTATATCCTTCTGGGTGTCCTGCATGTAATCCTACTCCGGATGGATATGGGAACATGTCTAATGCATAGAATTTAGGTTTCGAAAAATCTCTTGTGTCAGTATAGAATGTGTTATGATCATCCCAATACTTTTGCCATTTCTTTTCTACTTCTTTGTGTAAGTAATTCATTTCATTCACTCCTTTTAAAACAAAAAAACGCCCTTATCTAAGGACGTTATAAACGCGGTACCACCTTAGTTCTTGATAAAAACCAAGCACTCTTCTTCTTAACGCGAAGTACACGGATAGTTCAGCTCCTTAACAAGTTCCCCTACTTCCTGTTTCAACTTTACACCAACCAGTTGACTCTCTATATCATTTCATAAGGTACTACTTTAATTCATCGCTTATGTATAATATTATAACTAAAGTCGTTCGTATATGTCAATTGCTTTTTTACTTTTCCAAATGAAAAGAGTGCCAAAGCACTCTTTTCAGAAAGTCATCGAAAGGAAATCGATATGAATAAAGAGATGAAATTGTGTCCGCGTTTGAAAGGAAGGAGTAGCGATTGACACAATTTCGTGTATATTGATAGAGCCAATATCAATATACGAAATAATTCTTATTTCACTAGTATACTATCATATTCCCTAGTTTTTGTAAACACTTACAAGGTAATATTTTTAAATTTTACTAAATTTACCAATATTTACTAAAATTTACTTTGTTTTAGTAAGTACCTTTATTTAATTGTAATTGGTGCTGTTTCTACTTCTGGAGCGTATACCTTTTCACCATTCACAAGCGCAAATGCTTTAATTTTGTATTGGTATGTACTTCCTAATTTTAATCCACTACTTGTAATGGTTAAATCTGTTGTACGTTTGATTTGACGATATACGCCTTCGTCTTTAGAACGATAGATTTCATAGTGACTCATTCCTACAATTTTATCCCAAGCTAAAGTAATACTTGTACCATTTACTTGAGTTGTAATATTGGTTGGAACCATTGTCTCTACTCCTACAATTCCTTCTACTACATTAGAACCATTTGTCATTACTCGATCCACACTATCATATCTAGCGGCTTTAACTTGGTATTGGTAAGTATTCGCCTTCATATCTTTAGAAGTATAAGAAGTCGCATCTTTTCCTAATGTTAGAACTTTTTTCCATGCATTTTCTCCATCTTTACGATAGATAATGTAACGTGTAGCACCTTCTACACTTGTCCAACTTAGATCAAATTTATTTGTACCATTTGGTGACATTGTAAGCTCTACTTCTCCTGTTAAAGCTGTCGTTACTTTTACTTCTTGTGAGTATTTACTTTCTGAATCAGCTAAAATCGCTTTCACACGATAAGTATATTCTTTACCTGTTTTCACTCCACTTGCAACATAACTATGCTCTGTTGTAGTAGCTAATTCAATCCATTTACCTTCAGAAGTTAAACGCTCTACAATGTAATATTGCGCTTCATAGAATTCATCCCATGTTAATTGAATTGTTTTATAGTTAATTGATTCTGCTTTCACATTTTCGACATGAGTAGGTTTGTATTCAACTTGTGCCATAGCAGCAAGAATTGCATCTGCATAAGCATCGACTTCAGCTTGGTTTCTAATATCTAAACCATATTCAACGTCATCCATTGCGTTTTGTAACACTGTAAAATCTTTTACAAGTGATTTGATTGCATTTGCTGATACGATTGCCTCTTCTACTTTTGTATAGTCTGCATCTTTATATTGTAGCATTGCAATGGCATCATTGATTGCTTTTGCCATAGCATCCACTTCAGCTTGCGCTAAAATATTTTTATCATAGTCAACGGCATCTATTGCATTTTGTAAGTCAGTAAAGTCTTTCACTAGGTCTTTAATTTCATTTGCTAATGTAATTGCTTTTTCAACTTCGTTATAATCAGCATCACGATATGTTAACTTCGCAATTACTTCTTCAAGAGCCAATGCATACTCATCAACCACTGCTTGTGAGCTTGCTTTTAAACCTCTTACGACTGTATTTTTCACTAATTGGTATGAAACATAACTATCCGCAGTATAAATACTTGAATCAACATTTACTTTTGCGATTGCAGCATCTACTGCACTATAGTCAGCATCTGCTTCATCACATAGTGTTCCATCTGCTTGAACTTCTGATAAGTGGAATCCTTTATTACTTGAGTTATGAGTTCCTACTACTTTAATAAATTTTGCCGTAATCGGTTCATCAAAATAGAATGTACGATACATTGCGGCATTGGTGTTATCTGTTTTGGCACCAATCAATGTATAAGCTTCACCATCAATACTACTATATACTTCATATTTATAATGTCTTGTAGAATTACGATAAGTTAATACACTAATACTATTTAAAAGATGTAATGCATCTAATTGGATAATTGCATATGGACGATTTTCAGCAGTTGTATTCGCCCAACCATCAGTTGCGACATCACCTGTATCCCAATAATTTGTGTTTGATGGGTCTCCATCGACAATATTGTAAGCTTGATATTTAGAAGATGTACTACGATGGTGTGAACCAATTGTTGTTTTTCCTAATAAAATATTAGAATAAGAACCAGATACTAACACTTCCACTAATTTTAATTGTGTATCATTTGATAATAAACCTTTGATTTGTACATAACGTGCTTGCTTCATTTGATCTAATGTAATGGTAAAACCAGCTTCTCCTGCATTTGTTGAAAGTTCATTTTTACCAATACTTTCCCAAGTAGTATTGTCTTCACTAATTAAAACTTCATAGTTATACCAAATTGATGAATCACTAAATGGAGTAATAACAGTTACACTCTTCACATCCGAAAGAGCTGGTAAAATAATAGTTGCAGTAGCATTTTCTACACCATTACCTGATGTACTATAACTATCACTACTAATCGTATTGTTTGTAACTAAATATGGGCTTGTACCGCTATCTAATAAAACCTCTGCATGTTGCGCAACATTTACCAAATCAATTGCTTCTGGTTCACTAGGTAATGCTTCTACTAAGCTACCATATGCTAATACTTCTGTCATATGGAAATTATCGATATCAGTTCTTCCACTTACATAAACATAAACACCTTGAATTTTAATATAACGAGCTCTTTTAGCTGTATCTAAGACAAATAATTGACCTTTTGATGTTGTGATATCTGTTCCACGATATTGGGCTACGCATTCCCAATCTTCGTTGTCTTCACTTAATAGGACATCATATTGATAGTATCGATTATTAGATGCAAAATAAGGAATTGCATTCACCGCATCTACATTATAAATTCCTTTTAAATCAATCACAAAGCTACTATTTTCAATAGGTTCATTACCTCCATCCGCATTTAAGCTTGTCCAATAATCACTCGTTGAACCATTGGTAATACGTTGTGCTGCAGATTGATTGTGAGATGCGCTCACCGTTTTATTTAACGCAATATTCTCAATATATTGTGCATTATCAATTGCCAAACGTAAAGCTGTACTTGCTTGTAATTTTTCTTCATCTGTCGCATATGTCTTTGTCATCACTTCATGTGCATAATTTAAAGCGTAAGAAATGACTTCTTGAGATGCAGTTGTATAAAGAACCATTGGTAAGCTTTTTGCTTCTTCAATATAAGTAGATAATTGTCCATCATATGCAGATAAGACTTTTTCTTCATTTGATAATACAAAAGTTCCTGCTAAGCATACATCATTTTCAGTATAAGATACACTAATCAGTTGCGATGCATCTTTTTGAGGATCAAATCCTTCAATTACCACTTTATCAGTCACATCACTTTGGTATCCGGTGTTATAACCAGCGATTACTTTTAAATCTAATTCAGAACCAGTTTCATAAGGTGTATTTAACGCAATATGTAATGAATTTAATATTGATAATGTTACAGACGTACCAGAGCTATATCCAGATACGCTTGTAACGGCAGAAGCTTGTGAAGATACACCTTCATTAGATTTTCCTGTTTCATATCCAGCATGGAATAAAATTGGCATTGGTTCTACACCTGCTTCTTTTGCTTTTAATGTAAAGTGCGTTCTGAAAAGAATACTTCCACGTTGAATATGGTAATCACTTGTAACCATAATGAGCTTATTTACTTGTGGATAATCATTTACTAATTTTGAGTATGATTTCGTTGCATTACTTACGGTACTACTAGCAGCATTTTCTTGAATAATACGTTCTAATGGAATTCCTGCTTCTACTAACCAATCAGTCATACGCATACATTCAGTCCAACCATTTTTTTGTACACCACCAGTCACAAGAATATAAGAGTTTGGTAGCTGGTCCGCAAGAGCTTTCGCTACTTTTAAACGTCCTACTAATTCATTTGTCATAGTACCATCTGAATTAAGTGCATACCCTAATACAATAATGGCAACACTATTGTCATTTGGTACACCATCTGGAATCTCAATGCCATTTTGTAATTCTTCTTCTGTGTAATCGACTACATAATTCGGTTGGTTAATTTCTAACCAATAATGCATAATGTCTTTCCATGCTTTTGCTTCCGTTGCATCAATTTTTTCTAATTGTGCTAAGACACGTTCAATGTCAGTTTCTGCATCCAGCTGATAGCTTTTAAAATAACTAATCAACTCATTGACACATTCAGTTACTGTTGAGCCTGCATGAATCTTTGTTGGCATCGACACCAGAGATAACATCATTGCAATACTCAAAAACCATGTCATTATTTTTCTCATAATATCCCTCCCTTGACAGCTTTAAATGATGAAAAATGGCTGTCTGTATTTATATAAACAGCTGACATTACTGTTTAAACCAAAAGTATACCTTTTTTTCATTATACAAAAATTTACCTTACATATCTATAATATTTAAAACAGACGGAATAGAAAAAAGTAGTAAGTCTTTATTTAGACCTACTACTTATATGTATTATTTATTTTGGATATATTCGTCAATTGCTTTAGCTGCAGTTTTTCCTGCACCCATCGCCATGATTACAGTGGCAGCACCTGTTACTGCATCTCCACCTGCATATACTCCTTCACGAGTTGTTAATCCGTTTTCATCTGCGATTAGACATCCTTTACGGTTTGTTTCTAATCCTTCTGTAGTTGAACGAATTAATGGGTTTGGTGATGTACCGATTGACATAATCATACAGTCAGCTTCAATCACAAAGTTACTTCCTTCCACAACTTTTGGACTTCTTCTTCCTGATGCATCTGGTTCACCTAATTCCATTTTCACACATTCTAAACCATTCATCCATCCGTTTTCATCACCTAAAACACGCACAGGGTTTGTTAATAGGTTGAAGATAATACCTTCTTCTTCCGCATGTTCTACTTCTTCACGACGAGCAGGAAGTTCTTCCATACTACGACGATATACGATTGTAACTTCTTCAACACCTAAACGTTTGGCACTACGTGCAGCATCCATCGCAACGTTTCCACCACCAACGATAACCGCTTTTTTCGGACGTTGAATTGGTGTATCACTATCTTCTTTATAAGCTTTCATTAGGTTTACACGAGTTAAGAATTCGTTCGCAGAGTAAACTCCTTTTAAGTTTTCTCCTGGCATTCCCATAAAGTTTGGAAGCCCTGCACCAGAACCAATGAACACAGCTTCATATCCGTCTTCGAATAATTCATCAACAGATTCACTACGACCAATTACCATGTTTGTTTGAATATCAACACCCATTGCTTTTAAACCATTGATTTCATTTTGTACAATCGCTTTTGGTAAACGGAATTCAGGAATACCATACATTAATACTCCACCTGCAACGTGTAATGCTTCAAATACAGATACTTGATATCCTAATTTCGCTAAGTCACCAGCACAAGTTAAACCAGCAGGTCCAGCTCCAACAACAGCTACTTTGTGTCCATTTGAGGCAATTGGTTGAATATCTTCTTTTACATTTTCACGATGCCAATCCGCAACGAAACGTTCTAGGCGCCCAATTCCAACCGCTTCTCCTTTAATACCACGTACACAATATTTTTCACATTGGTTTTCTTGCGGACATACACGTCCACAAACTGCTGGTAACGTAGAAGTTTCACGAATGATTTGATAAGCTTTTTCAAATTCACCTTTCGCCACTTCCGCAATAAAATCAGGAATTTTAACTTTTACTGGACATCCGCTAATACATGGTTTGTGTTTACAGTTTAAACAACGAGTTGCTTCTTCAATCGCCATTTCTGCAGTATATCCAAGTGTTACTTCATCAAAGTTTGAACGACGTACAACACCATCTTGTACCGGCATTTCTACTTTTTTTAAAGACATGTTTGCCATCTTAAGCTACCTCCTTATTCATTAAATTACAGTGACTTTCACGAGCGTGTGTTTCAAAAACACGATATGAAGCACTTCTAGAAATAGCTTCATCAAAATCAACTAAATGTCCATCAAAGTCTGGTCCATCAACACAAGCGAATTTAGTTTCTCCACCAACACTTAAACGACATCCTCCACACATTCCTGTACCATCAATCATAATTGGGTTCATCGATACAGTTGTTTTGATACCATATTTTTTTGTTAATAGGCATACAAATTTCATCATAACAAGTGGTCCAATGGCAATAACTTCATCAAATGTTTCTCCTTTTTGAATTAATTCTTCTAAAACATTTGTTACAAGTCCTTTGGTACCAGTACTTCCATCATCAGATACTAAATATGCATGATGACTTACCGCTTTAAATTCATCTTCTAAAATTACTAAGTCTTTGTTTCTAAATCCAGTAATTGTTGTTACTTCAGTTCCATTTTCATATAAAGCTTTAGCAGTTGGATAAGCAATCGCACAACCAACTCCCCCACCAATTACACAAACTTTTTTCAATCCATCGACAACACTTGGTTTTCCTAATGGACCAACAAAGTCTAAAATGAAATCTCCTTCATTTAGTTCATTTAATAACATTGTTGTTTTTCCTACCACTTGGAAAATAAT
>JAXJYR010000228.1:0-3471 GCA_036306885.1 Longicatena sp. | reverse complement strand
TATAAAATATGGGAATCAGAGAGTATGTTAGTGAAATATTCGCTACTTTTAAATTAAAAAATTTTTAGTAAAATGATGAAAAAACCAACTGGGAAGGAATTTTTTTAAGCTCCTTTTTTAATTTAAAAGAAAATTGAAAAAAACGAGATGTTTTAATTGCATGTTAGCATTTGATTCGTTATAATACACGAGTAAGGAGGTATTGTCGAATGAATACTAATAGAATTGAATGGCAAGGATTTAAAGGCCGCATTTGGAAAGAAGAAGTAAACGTACGTGACTTCATTCAAAACAACTACAAACCTTATGATGGTGACGAAAGTTTCCTTGCTGGTCCAACAGAAGCAACTGATAAGCTATGGTCAGAGCTGCAGAAGCTGCAGAAAGAGGAACGTGCCAAAGGTGGGGTACTAGATATGGAAACAGAAATTGTTTCTTCACTAACATCTTACGGTCCTGGATATATCTCTGATCAATTAAAAGATTTAGAAACTGTGGTTGGTCTACAAACAGACAAACCATTAAAACGTGCATTTATGCCATATGGTGGTATTAAAATGAGTGAGGAATCATGTTTAACTTACGGATACAAACCATCTGAAAAATTACATGAAATCTTTACTGAATACCACAAAACACACAACCAAGCAGTATTTGACTGTTATACACCAGAAATGCGTAATGCACGTAAATATAAAATTGTAACAGGACTTCCTGATACTTATGGACGTGGACGTATTGTAGGAGACTACCGTCGTATCGCATTATATGGAATTGATTACTTAATCGAACAAAAACAAAAAGATTTAGCAAACTGCGGATGTGGTGTTATGTTAGATCACATCATTCGTCAACGTGAAGAATTAGCAGAACAAATTAAAGCTTTAAAAGGTATGAAGAAAATGGCAGAAGCTTATGGTTTCGACATTTCTCAACCTGCAAAAGATGCAAGAGAAGCAATTCAGTGGACATATTTTGGTTATCTTGCAGCTATTAAAACACAAAATGGTGCCGCAATGAGTATTGGTCGTGTTGCGACATTTATCGATATTTACATCGAACGTGATTTAGCAAATGGAACATTAACTGAAAGTGAAGCACAAGAGTTAATTGACCACATGACAATGAAATTCCGTATGGTTAAATTTGCTCGTATTCCTAGCTACAACGAACTATTCTCTGGAGACCCAGTATGGGCTACATTAGATGTTGCTGGTTTAGGAATGGATGGACGTCACATGGTTACTAAAACAGACTTCCGTTTCTTACACACATTAGAAAACATGGGACCTAGTCCAGAACCAAACTTAACAGTTTTATATTCATCTCATTTACCAAAACCTTTTAAAGACTACGCAGCTAAAATTTCTATTGATACAAGCTCTGTACAATATGAAAATGATGATGTAATGCGTCCAGTATGGGGAGATGATTATGCCGTATGTTGTTGTGTATCGGCAACACAAACGGGTAAAGAAATGCAATTCTTCGGTGCTCGTGCAAACTTAGCAAAATGTTTATTATATGCAATCAATGGTGGTATTGATGAAAAAGCTAAGGTACAAGTAGGACCAGAATATCGCCCAATCACAAGTGAATACTTAGACTACAATGAAGTAATGCACAAATATGACATTATGATGGAATGGTTAGCAGACTTATATGTGAACATTCTAAACTTAATTCAATATATGCATGACAAATACTACTATGAAGCAAGTCAAATGGCATTAATTGATACAAATGTACGTCGTACATTCGCAACAGGTATTGCTGGATTCTCTCATGTAGTAGACTCATTAAGTGCAATTAAATATGCACAAGTAAAAACAATTCGTGATGAAAACGGATTAGTTGTTGATTTTGAAACAACTGGTGACTTCCCACGTTATGGAAATGATGATGAACGTGCTGATGAAATCGCAGTATGGTTATTAAAAACATTCATGGAAAAAATCGAAAAACGTCACACTTACCGTGATTCAGAACCTACAACTTCAATCCTTACAATTACTTCTAACGTTGTATATGGAAAAGCAACTGGAGCACTTCCTGACGGAAGAAAAGCAGGAGAACCATTATCACCAGGGGCATCACCAGCATATGGTGCAGAACAAAATGGATTATTGGCTTCATTAAACTCTGTCGCAAAACTTCCATACCACTATGCATTAGATGGAATTTCAAATACACAAACAATGAACCCAGATGCATTAGGACACACAGAAGAAGAACGTATCAATAACTTAGTTAACGTATTAGATGGATACTTTGATCAAGGAGCTCACCACTTAAACGTAAACGTATTTGGTATTGAAAAATTAAAAGATGCAATGGAACACCCTGAAAAAGAAGAATATGCAAACTTCACAGTTCGTGTTTCTGGATATGCAGTTAAGTTTATCGACTTGACTCGTGAACAACAAATGGACGTAATTTCTCGTACTTGTCACGATCGCTTATAAAATGATAAGGTCTGCATTGCAGACCTTTTTTAAGGAGTAAATATGAACAAATTAGGTGCAATTCATTCGATTGAAACCTTTGGTTCGGTGGATGGACCAGGCGTACGCTATATTATCTTTCTACAAGGATGTCGCATGCGATGTCATTTCTGCCATAATGCCGATACTTGGAAGGAAAGAGAAGGGGATGTATCAGCGCTAGAAGCATTTGAAAAAGCGTTAAGATATCGCCCCTATTGGAAGAATGGTGGCGGTATTACTGTCAGTGGTGGAGAACCATTATTACAAATTGATTTTCTCATTGAATTAGGAAAATTGTGTAAACAAGAAGGTGTTCATTTTACCATTGATACAGCTGGTCAACCTTTTACAAGAGAAGAACCTTACTTTTCTAAATTCCAAGAATTATGTCAATATGTTGATTTATTCTTAGTGGATATTAAAACAATTCATCCAGGAAAACATCGTATGTTGACAGGGGTAAAATTAGATAATATTTTAGATATGTTCCAATATTTATCGGAAATCAATAAACCAATTTGGATTCGACACGTCTTATTAAGTGGAGAACCACAGGAGGATTTAGTTGAAACACGTAAATTTATCGATACGCTCAAAAATGTAGAACGGGTTGAAGTTTTACCATATCATTCGCTAGGAGCATATAAATGGAATAAATTAGGATTCTGTTATCCATTAGAAGGAATGGAACCACCAACCAAAGAAGAAATCGAAACAGCAAAGACTATTTTAAAAGTTAGTTAAGACGGTGTGTAGACATCGTCTTTTTTTGTTTAAAAACGCTTACATAAGCTTTTCATCCAATAAAATACACGTTATAATAAATTGTAAGACATAAAAAGGAGGTAATATTATGTTGAAAATCATGAAGAAAACAGGAATACTAGCATTATCATTCATGGTAGCTATTTCGATGTTTTCCGCAACGCCTTTTCTAAAAGTGAAAGCTTTAGATCAAGGTGGAAGTATTGTGGTGGAACAAGAT
>JAXJYR010000227.1:0-14917 GCA_036306885.1 Longicatena sp. | reverse complement strand
GATTACACCATATGTTGACAATTCCAATGAACTATACTTCATTTGGAGGTACTTATGAAATCTTAACTGGTCTTCAAGCTGGTACACAAGTATATGGACAAGATCCTTTATGGTTAGCTTGGGTAACAGATTTAATTAACTTTAAAAATGCAGGCGATATGGCAAGTTATACACATTTAATGGAAACAATTATTCCAGCACGTTTTAAAATTGGTCAAATGATTGGAGCTACTGGTATGTTGAGTGGAATTGCGTTCGCAATGTACAAACATGTAGATGATGATAAAAAATCAAAATACAAATCAATGTTTATTTCAACTGTAGCAGCGGTATTCTTAACAGGAGTAACGGAACCACTAGAATTTATGTTTATGTTCTGCGCTTTACCATTATACATTATTTACGCAGTTTTACAGGGATGTGCTTTTGCTTTAGCAGGTGTCTTTAATTTACGTTTACATTCTTTTGGAAATGTAGAGTTTTTAACGCGTATTCCGATGTCGATTGAAGCAGGATTAACTGGAGATATCATAAACTTTGTGATTGCTTGTGTTGCATTTGCCATTATTGGTTATTTTGTGTCACATTTTATGATTGGAAAATTCAACTATGCTACACCAGGGCGATTAGGAAATTATGAAGGTGTAGAAAGTGAAGAAAATGAAGCTACGACAACAAATAGTGGTAGTGAACAAGCAGAAGCAATCATTGCTTTATTAGGTGGAAGAGAAAATATTGAATTAGTTGATGCTTGTATGACCCGTTTAAGAGTAACTGTAAAAGATGTAGAAAAAGTAGCTGATTTAGAAGAATGGAAAAAACAAGGAGCTATGGGTTTAGTTAAAAAGGACAATGGAATCCAAGCAATTTATGGACCAAAAGCGGATGTATTAAAATCAGATATTAATGACGTATTAATGTAAGGGGAGACCGATATGAAGATTTTGACTTTAAATACACATTCTTTATCGGAAGCAAATGGTGATACAAAAAGAGCGTGGACTGCGGAGTTTATTGTCAAAATGAAACCAGATGTAGTTGCATTACAAGAAGTAAATCAAAGTATAGCAGCGGAAATAGTCAGAACAGATCATAACTATAAGGGAAAAGCTATCATTAAAAAGGACAATTATGCTTATGCTTTAACGGAAGAAATAAAAGCATTAGGTATGAAGTATGAATGGGTTTATATCCCTGTAAAAGTAGGTTATGGAAAGTTCGATGAAGGATTAGCTTTATTATCTTTACATCCAATTGCATCTATAGAAAATATCCTTTTAAGCAATACCTTTGATTATACATGTTGGAAAAAAAGAAATGCTTTAGGAATCAAAATTCATATGAATCAAAAACCAGTATGGTGTTATACGGTTCATATGGGATGGTGGAAAGATGAAGAAGAACCATTTTTGACACAATGGGAACGTTTGCATACGCACATTAAGACTAAAGATACCAAAGTATATTTGGCAGGAGATTTTAACGCACCGGATACTATCCATAATGAAAGTTATACCAAAATTATTCGTGATGGATACCATGATACGTATAAGCTTGCGCTAAACAAATACGGTCATGATAGTGCAAAAGGAAAAATTGATGGATGGAAAGATGGAAGTGAATCAGGAATGCGTATAGATTATATTTTTTGTAATCAATTGGTACATGTGAAAAATCATGAAATTGTATTAGATGGCACAAATGATCCTATTGTATCAGATCATTTTGGTGTCTTAATGGAGGAAGAATCATGAGAGAAAGTGGGATTTTATTGCCAATTTCATCTCTTCCAAGTAAGTATGGAATTGGTTGTTTCGATGAAGAAGCATATCGCTTTGTTGATACATTAAGCGAAGCAAAACAGACATATTGGCAAATATTACCTTTGGGAATCACAAGTTATGGTGATTCTCCATATCAGTCATATTCTACATTTGCAGGAAATCCATATTTTATAAGTTTAAATGCTTTATGTGAGAAAGGATGGCTGAATAAAGACGATTTACCAGAAGAAAATATAAATAGTAATTATGTAGATTATGCGTTTCTTTATGAAACACGTTATCCATTGTTGAAAAAAGCATATTATAACAGTGATATTCGTAAATGTGATGCATTTATTGAATACTGTTATGAATCAAGATGGTGGTTAGATGATTATGCTTTATTTATGGCAATAAAAGAAAACTATAACCACGTTAGTTGGGATCAATGGGATGATAGTGTTCGTTTAAGAGATGAAAAAATGTTAAAACACTATACTGATGTATTAGAAGAAGAAATCACATATCATAAATTTATACAGTTTATATTTTGGTCACAATGGAAAGAATTAAAAACATATGCAAATAGCAAAGGGGTAAAAATCATTGGTGATATACCTATTTATATTGCTTATGATTCTTGTGATGTATGGGCAAATCCATCTCTATTTCAATTAGATGAAAATGTCAGACCAACAGCAATTGCGGGATGTCCACCTGATGGTTTTAGTGCTACGGGACAACTGTGGGGTAATCCTTTATATAATTGGAAAAAACATGAAATTTCAAATTTCAAATGGTGGATTTCACGTATTAAATACTGTACTGAGCACTATGATGTAGTACGTATTGATCATTTTAGAGGATTCGATGAATATTATGCTATTCCCTATGGAGAAGAAACGGCAATCAATGGACATTGGGAAAAAGGTCCAGGAATGAAACTATTTCATGCAATTGAGCAAGAACTTGGAAAAATTAATGTCATTGCAGAAGATTTGGGATATTTAACAGATACTGTAAAAAAACTAGTAGAAGATAGTGGGTATCCAGGAATGAAATTATTACAATTTGGATTTGATAGCAGAGATAGTAGTGGCGCATTATTGTATCAACCTCACAATTATATTGAAAATAGTGTTGCCTATACTGGAACACATGATAATGAAACAATGATGGGATGGTTTACTTCTATTACTTCAGATGAGAAGCAAGATTTATTAAGATATTTAAATCTGGATAACGTAGAAGATGAAAAAATCCTAGATGCTTGTATTGAATTACTTATGAAGTGTGTTTCTAAAATGTGTTTAATTCCTATGCAGGATTGGTTGAAATTAGACAATTCAGCACGAATGAACACACCAAACACGATTGGTAATAATTGGAAATGGCGTATGAAAAAAGATGCATTTACACAAGAATTAGTAAGAAAAATAATAGAAATGACTTGTTTAGGAAATCGTACAGGAAACTATATGTAAGAAGGAGAGAAAATGAAATACGCATTAGGTATTGATATTGGTGGTACAAATACTAGAGTAGCGCTTGTGGATGAACAATATAATATTTTAAATAGAATACAGTTTTCCACAGATGCTGATAATCCAGAAAACACATTGGAGAAAATTAAGGAAACAATAATAAAATTCGGAAACTATGATATTGTTGGAATTGGTATGTCTTGTCCTGGACCGTTAGATTTAATTCATGGAAAAGTATTGATGACACCCAATTTACATGAAAAATGGTGGCATTATCCGATTGTAGCAAAACTAACTGAAGTAACAGGATTAAAAACATATTTAGAAAATGATGCCAATCTAGCTTGTTTAGCTGAAGCTTGTGTAGGTCAAGGAAAAGATTATCGTTATGTTAGCTTCATGACAATCTCTACAGGAGTTGGGGCTGGTTTTTGTATCGATAAAGAAATCTATCAGGGAGCGCATGGATTTGGTCATGAAATAGCAAACATGCTTTTATGGATGAATGGTCCTAGCCATGGGACAATTGTTCCTGGTGGAATAGAAGCGATTTGTAGTGGAACTGCCATTGAAAATAGAGCCAGAAAAGAAGGATTGGAAGTAAACCACGCAGGAGATGTTTATACACTTGCACAAAATGGAAATGCAATCGCAGCACAGATTATTGATGATGCGAAAGAATATTTGGCAAATGGAATTTCTATTATATATGGATTATTAGATCCTGAAATCGTAGTTTTAGGTGGAAGTGTTGCATTAAAGATACCAAATTTTGTAGAAGATGTAGCTGAAAGAGTGAAGTATAAAGTGTTTGATGTTGTAAAACCATATGTAAAGATTGTAAAAACTAATTTAAGTGAAGACAGTGGATTACTAGGTGCAGCATCTTTAGCTTTCTTAAAAAATAAATAGAGCGAGGTCGTAATATGAGTTTAGATGATTTCTTAATTCACATGTTTCATCAAGGAAATGCAGTTGAGATCTATAAAGTATTTGGTGCACACTTTGAAGAAAGAGAAGGCGTTAGAGGAGTACGCTTTAGTGTATATGCACCTAATGCTAATAACGTCGAAATTATAGGGTCATTTAATCAATGGCAGGGACAATGTATGGAAAAATACAATGATGGTGGTATTTATACATTGTTTGTTCCTAATGTTAAAGAATATGATTCATATAAGTTTCGTATCGAAACTAGTAATGGACAAAAAATCGATAAATGTGATCCATATGCATATTTAAGTGAATATCGTCCAAGTACTGCATCTCGTGTATTTGATCTTGAAGGATATATGTGGAAAGATCAAAAATGGATGAAAAAAAGAACGAAAAATTTTGATAAATATTTAAATATTTATGAAGTACATCTTGGTTCATGGAAGATTAAAAAGAATAACAGTGATGGATTAGACGTTGCATATTATAGTTATGAAGAAATGGTGGATATGCTAATTCCTTATGTGAAGGAAAATGGATATTCTCATATTGAGTTAATGCCATTAACGGAATACCCATATGATGGTAGTTGGGGATATCAGGTAAATGGATATTTTAGTGCTACTAGTCGTTATGGGAATCCAAAACAGTTAATGTATTTTATTGATCAATGTCATAAAAATAACATAGGTGTTATCATGGATTTTGTACCAGCTCATTTTGTGAAAGATGCACATGGATTATCAATGTTTGATGGTGGATGTGTATATGAATATCCAAATATTCATGATCGTTATACAGAATGGGATAGTTGCTACTTTGATTTTGGAAGAGAAGAAGTTCGAAGCTTTTTAATGTCTTCTGTTCATTTTTGGGCAAACTATTACCACGTGGATGGAATTCGTTTTGATGCAATTAGTAATTTGATATTTTGGGCGGGAAATAAGAGTCGTGGTCAAAATGATGGTGCCATTACATTTATGAAACGAATGAATACTAAAATGGCAGAACTATTTCCTTCTCTTATGTTAATTGCGGAAGACTCTTCTGATTATCCTAAAGTAACACATAAGGTAGAAGACGGAGGATTAGGATTTGACTATAAATGGGATTTAGGATGGATGAATGATACTTTGAAATATTTTAAAGAAGATCCTGTTTATCGTTCCAATATTGATATTCATCGAAAATTAACTTTTTCAATGATGTACTTTTATAGTGAAAAATTTATACTTCCTTTTTCTCATGATGAAGTGGTACATGGAAAAAAAACAATATTAGATAAAATGTGGGGAAATAATGATCAGAAATTTGCTCAATATAAAGCCTTACACTTATATATGATGACTCGACCAGGTAAAAAAATAAATTTTATGGGTAATGAGTTAGCGGAATATAAAGAATGGAACGAGGTGGATTCTTTAGGATGGAATCTACTAGATTATCCACAACATCATTCATTTTTTAAGTACTATAATGAGCTAAATCACTTGATTAAAAAGAACCCAGCATTTTATAAAGCGGATTTTAGCTACGATGGTTTTACTTGGTTGGTAGTAGATGATAATAAACAAAGTATTTTTGCCTATGAACGTAAAACAAAATCGGGAAAAACGTTTGTTTGTGTTCTAAATTTTTTAGGAAATACGCATATAGGATATAAAATCCCAGTCACAAATAAAGGATTTTACAGAGAAGTAATGAATACAGACTCTTACTATTATGGAGGAAGTGATTTTGTGAATAAAGAAGAAATTGCTTCCAAAGCAATTAAATTATGGGGGAAAAACAATGTGATAGAAGTAAACATCGCCCCATTTACAGCAATAATTTTTGAACTGAAAAAATAATCATCGATATTAATGTTTTATAAAAGTTTTGATTAAAAAGGAAATTATAGTGAAGTGAATCTCATGAAGTAGAAACAACACTTGAAGCACTACACCAAATTCCTTTTTTTATTAAGTGAAATATTGTTGTATATGTAATAGTAATTAGAAAAATATAGGTAAGAAGAAACATTTAAATTTGAGATGAAATCGTCATGTTTCATGGCGATTTTTTTATATTATTTATGCATGATTATGAAGTATCACATTAAAATGATATTATTTTTTTGGGTTTTACTTTATATATAGTAAGTATTACTAGTATTTATAAGAAGTCGAATACATTTATCTGATGATGATATTTGATACTATTTTAGTGAAAAAATTCAAATAAATAGTAATTGATATTATATGGATTAAAATATATATTTTTGATATATTTAAAAAATAAGGAGGTAAAAAAATATGATGAAAAAGAAATTAGGAATTTTTGTAATCAGTTCGCTGATGGCATTAAGTAGTTTTGTGTCTTCATTACCAATTAAAGCAAATGATGTGAATACCAATTTAGTTGCTTATTATAATTTTGATGAAGGCATTCAAAGCTCTGTAGGTTCTTTATCTGCGCAATTAAATGGAAATGTGACTAGAGTAGATACGAAAGGTGTGGAAAAAGGAGCGTTATACTTTAATAAACAAGCTTCTTCTAACTTTACTGTTTCCCAAGCAATCAATGCATCATCTTCATTTTCCATTGCATCATGGGTAAAATATGAAGAAAGTAATAATGATAAAGTATCATTATACCAACAAAATGGAAGTGGTAGGACATTATTATATTTAACACCAAGTCAAGAATATGGTTCTTATATAGCTGGAAGTGATGTAATGCTAGGAAGTAGTAATCATCACAATGAATATCATCATGTCGTATTAACTTATAATGCATCAAGTAAGTTATTATCTTGTTATCTAAATGGAAGATTATCGCAAACACAAACGATTAATGGAACGATACATAATGGGATAACAGATTTATTAATTGGGGGACATAAAAATGGTGCCCAAGCGAATGCATTAAAGGGTTATGTGGATGAATTACGTCTATACGATATCGAAATTTCACAAAGTGTAGTAGAAGATATATATGCATTACATGGTTTAAGTAATGAACTACAAGTTTTAATTGAACTTGTGGAAAAAGCACAAGAATTAGATCGTATTGATAATGAACAATTACAAAATCAGTTTGATGAAGCTTTAAGAGAAGCACAAAATATCTTAAATAAACAAGATGCAAGTTATACAGAAATTAAAGATGCACAAACAAATTTACAAACAATGATACAAACAATGATTCAAAACCAACCAATTAAAATTGAAATTGATAGTGATGTAGAACTACGTGAAATTGGTGATGAAATGTTTGGGATTAACCATCGTTATCATAATGATGGTTATGGAACTTATGATCCAGAAGCAGATAAGATTTATGATGAATTTAATGCATATGTAAAAGAAGCAAATTTTGGTTCAATTCGTTATCCAGGTGGAGCTGTAGCAAACTTATTCCATTGGCAAAGAGCAATTGGTCCAATGGAACAACGTAAAAAAACAATTCATGGATTACCTGATGCCAATGCTCCAGTAGTACCTAATTTTGGTGTGGACGAAGCTATGAATTGGATTTATGATGACTTAAATTCAGAAGCGATTTGGGTATATGGAATGGGTACTGGAAAAGGTGCTCAAGACTTAGCTGATTTATATGAATATTTAAATGCACCAAATGATGGTACAAATGTCAATGGTGGAGTTGACTGGGCAAAAGTAAGAGCTCAAAACGGACATGAAGAGCCATATGGTGTACGTTATTTTGAAATTGGAAATGAAATTGGATATTATGCTCAAACCTACTGGATGGATGGAAGACCATCGGGTATGTCAACTACGCAAGCTTATATTGAGGGTGGGTTAATGACCTTTAACCAAAACACTAAAACAGTGCAAGAAGAAGATTGGCGAACAAGCTCAGCCGCAAGTAATGGAACTGCAAATCAAGTTCGATATGTAAAATATGCCCCTGCGCTTGAAGGTAGTATGCAAGTATATGTAGGTGGTACAAAATGGGATATTGTCTCTTCTTTAGAAAATGCCGGAAGAAATAATGTTTGTATGGTTGATGAAGAAAGTGGAAAAATTACTTTTGGAGATGGTACAAATGGAAATATACCTGCATCAGGAGCACAGATTACATGTGCATATCAAACACAACAAGATGGATTTGTGGATTATTCTCGTGCTTTAAAAGCCATCGCCAAACAATTAAATCAAGAGGTTCATGTATATTCATGTGTCTTTGAAGATAGCTTTACATCGTTAATGGCTCAAAAAGGGTATAATGATGACTATGATGGAGTTGTAATTCATCCATATAGTGATAATGGAATTGATGAAAATGATGCCCAATTTTATGAAAAAGTATTAGGACGTTCACTACAATATAACATGCCAAGAGTAGAAGCTTTAATTCAACGTATGAATACGAGTGCACCAGGACAAAATAAAGTTCCAGTATTATCTGAGTTTGGTATATATAAATATAATTCAAAATTTATTCGTTCTTTAGGACATGCAATCTATATTGGAAATGAAATGATTGATTATATTAATTATGGAACACCTTATATTAATAAACATTGTCTATCAGACTATCCTTATCAAGCGGATTCATTAGGAACAGGATCACAATGTGTGATTCAAACGATTATTGAAAATGGAGAACATCGCTTTGTGATGACACCAAGTGCCAAGCTTTATGAAATTATGAATGGAATGAGCGGTGATACGCAAATTAAGGAAACAATCTTAAATAACCCATCCTACTATACATATCAAGGATATGATGTCAAAACCATTAAAACCCTTACAACAAAAGATGAAGCAGGAAATGTTTATTTAATTGTGGTAAATAATGCGAAAGATCAAGAAACAAGTATTTCAGTTTCGCTTAAGGATTTCTCATTAAATGGAAAAACAGTAGATGTATGGTATTTAACAAGTGATCAAGTAGATGATGAAAATACATTAGCGAATCCTAATTTAGTCCATGTGGAAAAAACAAGTATGAGTATTACGAATACAGATGTCTTGAATTATGCTTTAGCACCACATTCTATTACTGCGTTTAAATTAAAAGATGCTTTACAAAAAGTTCCTAGTAAAGTTGAAAATCTAAAAGCGAAGGATACGAACTATAAAACAATTACCTTAACTTGGGATGCAAGTGAAAACGCAAATGTTTATGATGTATACCGTAAAGCATATGATAGTGATGAATTCAAGCTTTACAAAACAGTAGCAGACACTACAGTTGCCGTAAGTGGGGTTATGACTGGTAAAGAATATGCATTCTATGTAGTAGCGAAAAATGATAGCTGTACTGCCGAAGCAAGTGAAACTGTTGTAAAAGCGACAACATTACATGGTAAAGTAACATTAAATATTGAGAAGGTTTCTACTTCTAAATTTAACTTAAGCTGGAACGCTATTGATGGGGCAACTCGTTATATTGTGTATCGTAAACGTAATGATGACAAAATGAAAAAAGTTCTTACATTAGGGGCAAACGACTTAGAATATACGACAGCAGAACTTCCACATGGTGATTACCAATTTATTCTAAAAGCAGGACGTTATGACTCTACAGATCGTATCATGACTGACGCAAGTAACACGGTAAAAGGAAATGTCGAAAAAGTAGCACCAGCTGTAACATTAAAAGCTGGAACAAAATCAATTAAAGTTTCATGGAAAGCGATGGAAGGTGTAACTCACTACCAAGTATATCGTGCCACAAGTAAAGATGGAAAATACACAAAACTTATCACAACAAAAGAAACAAGCTACACTGCAAAATCATTAAAAACAGGAAAAACTTACTACTTTAAAGTGGATGGATACAAAACATATAAATCAGGAGATACGATTTCATATAAAGTATATAGTGATGAGTCTAGTGTTAAATCAGCAGTCGCAAAATAATTTAAGAAAGAGCAGTAATGCTCTTTTTTAATGGAATGCTTCATGTGAAATAGATACAATGGACTGACATTGAAATAAACCAAGTTCTATGATATATAATACTTATTATAAACGGTTTAATTTTGGAGGATTAATTATGTCTAATCAGTCTAAAAGTGATTTTACATTTAAGAAAATACCAATACCAATATTTGGAATGGGTTTAATGCTAATTTTTATGTGTGGTTTATTACTGTTTAATACTCTGAACAATAATCAAGCGATGAACTCGATGCTTGCAGGTGTACAATTTAAAGGAGAATATCGAATTGGTGATGGTGATTGGCACGATATAGACACAAACCAACATATTCCATCGACACAAGGGGATGTTACCTTAAGAGGAGATTTTCATTTATATACCCCAGATCATGAATATGTAGGAGTATTAGAAGAACCACTTCCAATTGCCTTATATACAGACCATATAAATATCACCATTGTGAAGGGTAAAGATAAGTATATGATTGATAATGAAAATCCATTATATGCACCATCTTCATGTGGTATTGTCTGGACAGCTTATACATTTGAATATGATGAAACTAAGCCAATCGAAATGGTGATTCATAATCCTCATCGCTTTGGAAATGAAAACGCAATAGATGAATTGATATCGCATTTTGAAATATGGCGAAATATTGAATTTGAAAAAAATAAATTAGATGAAGGAGCGTTCCAACGAAACATAGGGCTATTGTTTTTGATTGTATCCTTCATTTTATTAGGGATTGCCTTATTTTCGTCATTATTACATATTAAAAAAAGTCATATTATTTGGTTGTTAGGATTTACGATCTTATTTGCAGGGGTTTATATTGTATATAGTGCTTACGGTATTTCGATTTGGAATGATTCTGTAATTATGAATACTACTATTTTAGGAATAGCGATGATGTTTTATATGTTCTGTATTTTAAGTGTAATTGGGAGTTATTTACGGACAACCAAACAAATTGGAAATCTTACGATAATAGCGATGAGTGCAGTGAATGGTATTTGTTTTGGATTGCCAATGATATCAAAACTTTTATTTTATGATACTTGGTTGATTTGGGTAATTGCCCAAACCATCGCCAATATCGTAATGATGGGATGTTTAATTAAAGAATATCGAAATGATGTAGCGCATTATCGTGTGATGTATATTGGATTTGCAGCTTTACTAATAGCTTTTGAGATTGATTTCATCGCCACTTATATCGGTTTGTGGAAGGGTGGATTAATATCCTCATATATATTTATAGTATTATTTGCGATTGTCTTAATATATGTATTAAAGATTGTACCTAGTAGTATTATTTCGGCATCGAAAGCTAAGGAGTTAGATTTACAAAGAAGACGTTTGGAAACTGAAAAGAATATGATGGAGGTTGAATTAAAAGAAAGTCGTATTGCTTTAATGTTATCACAAATTAAACCGCATTTTATTTATAATACATTAGGGGCAATTGAGCGCATGTGCTTGAAAAATCCCCAAAAAGCCTTTGAATTAGTTAGAAATTTCAGTTTATATTTGAGAGGGAACTTTAGTCAGCTGGATAGTGTTGTGCCAATTAGCTTTTTAGAAGAAATGAAGCACGTGGAATATTATGTCAAAATTGAAAAAGTACGATTCCCTGATATTAATGTTGAGTATCAATTAGAATGTACTGATTTTGTAATACCACCATTATCAGTTCAACCACTCGTTGAAAATGCCATCAAGCATGGTTTGATGCGTTTAGAAACAGGGGGAACTGTCATTGTGCATTCCTATGAAACCTCAACACATTTTGTGGTAGATGTAAGTGATAATGGAGTAGGTTTTGATGTAAACTCAGTAATAGCAGATAAAAAGCATGTTGGACTTCGCAATATTCGTGAACGATTAGCTGTAATGTTAAATGGAGAATTAAAGGTGCAAAGTTCGCTAAATGGTGGGACAAAAGCCATCATTACGATACCTAGGGAAGTGAATGTATGAGAGTTATAGTTGTAGATGATGAAATTTATATGTTAGAAACCTTACAAGAGGCAGTAAGTGCTTCTAGTGATATCCAATCAATTCAAGCTTTTTCAACTTGTTCAAGCGCTTTAGCATATGTAAAAGAACATAAGATTGATATTGCCTTTCTTGACATCAATATGCGTGGAATTGGAGGTTTAGGCTTAGCGGAAAAAATTATCGAGCTACAGCCACAATGTAAAATTGTCTTTTGTACTGGTTATGAGGAATATGCTGTTTCAGCTTTTCAACTACATGTTTCGGGTTATTTAATGAAGCCTATCACACCTCAAGCTGTACAAAAGGAAATTGATCATATTAAAGGTGTGAAGCATCAAGAAAAATTATTAGATATAAAATGCTTTGGTAATTTTGAAGTGTTTTATCAAGGAGATACCTTACCCTTTAAACGTAAAAAAACCAAAGAACTTTTGGCCGTATTAGTAGATCGTAATGGTTCTGGTCTAACCGTAAAGGAAATATGTGCAATTTTATTTAATGATGACTCCGATGATAGTAAAAATGCAACTTATTTACGCCAGCTTCTTTTGGATTTAAAAAATACCTTAAAATTAATTGGTGCTGAAAAAGTCCTTCGTCATGAAACAACTTATTATCGAATTGATCCTAATTTGATTCATTGTGATTATTTTGATTTTTTAGTAACGGGAAATCCCAAGTTTTATGGTGAATATATGAGTCAATATAGTTGGTCGGAATCGACGTGTAGTTTATTACAATTTACCAAATAGCGATAGCAACAGCTATCGTTTTTTTTTTGCCTGTAACACTTTTGTAACTGTTAATGGTTTATAATATCTAAAAAAGTATAGTATTTTTAATATTACATATTGGATATAAGTAAAAGGGATTTTGGTATGAAGGATAGTGAATTTAAGAAGTTAAATCGCGCACAGTTGATAGATATTATTTACCAGCTTCAGCTTCAACAAGAAGAATTGATAAAAGAAAATGAGAAATTATCAAAAGCTTTAGAAGAACGAAGAATTCGGGTAAATAAAACGGGAAGTGTTGCGCAAGCAGCATTAGAAATTCATGATGTGATGAAAGCTGCTCAGAAAGCAGCGGATCATTATTTGGAAGAAGTAAGGGTTAGAGTGAATTTTGAACGTAAAAGAATTATTCAGATGGCAATGTTAGAAGCAGAGGATATTATTGCTTATGCTAAGCAAAGGGCTAATGGTTATGTGAAAACAGAATCGAGTAATCATCTAGATTCAGCATTTACTGACATGATTGAAAAAATTAGAAATATTTAATGGGTGATAAATGATGGGACAATTAGAGAAAAAAGTGACATCTTTACCAACTAGGGAACAAATTGAAAATGAACGTAAAAGATATCGTCGCCAGAAAGCATATATGAAGGCATTAGGGGGTACGGTATATGTACTAACGATTGTGGCTGCAATTGCAGTATTAATTGCGACTTTAGTACTTCCAGTATTACAAATAGAAGGAACGAGTATGGAGCCTACTTTAGTACATGGCGATATTGTGTTATTAACAAAATCAACGAATTTTGAGCGTGGAGAGCTTTGTGGTTTTTCATGGAGTAATAAATTGTTGATTAAGCGTGTAATTGGAGTTCCTGGAGATTGGGTAGAAATTGATGTAAATGGAAAAGTTTTTATCAATGGGAATGAGTTAGAGGAACCTTATGCAAATCATTTAGCATTTGGAGAGTGTGATTTAGAATTTCCATTTCAAGTACCTCAAGAACAGTATTTTGTGCTTGGGGATATGCGTGAAAGCTCGATTGATTCACGTAATACTTTGATTGGATGTATTCAAAAGGATCAAATTGTAGGAAAGGTGTTTTTAAGAGTATGGCCACTTAAAAAGATTACATTCTTTTCTAAAAACAAATAAAACGAAAACGAAAGGGGGATATTTATGGGAGTCGTTGAAAAATATATAGCGCAAGTAAAATCAAATAAGAAACGGTTTAGAATGGCAGCGGCGATTCTTGTAGTGTTATCACTCCTAGTTGTTGTGGAAGTATCATGGAGTTTAAGGTCAGTAGGAATTACCATTGCCAATAATGCGACCTGTGGTAGAGAAGAACATCAACACGATGAAGCTTGTGTTAAAGATAAACAACTTATTTGTGATGAACAAATTGAAGATGAATTAAATGCTGAACATGAGCACAATGATGATTGTTATCAATATATTTATCAATGTGAAAGGGAAGAACATATTCATGATTTCTCATGTTATGCAGATGATACAGCTGATCTTGAAACCAAAGAAATATGGGAAGCTAGTCTACCAGAATTGAGTGGAGATTGGGCACAAGATTTAATCGTAATCGCACAATCACAAATTGGAAATGGTGAAAGTGAACGAAATTTTATTATTGCGGAAGATCAAGAAACACGAAGTGGTATTACTCGATATGGACAATGGTATGGTAATCCTTATGGTGATTGGAATGCGATGTTTATGATGTTCTGTATCCATTATGCTGAACTTCCTGAAGAAGTGATTCCAATGAGTCCAGGTATTTCGAATATGATGGTTCTTGCCCAGAATCGAGATGTTTTTAACCAACCAAATGATGATATGTATCAAAAGGGAAATATTATCTTCTTAGATAATGATCAAAATGAAGCAGCAGATCAAGTAGTTATCATGGAAGCGAAGGAAGATGATAAATTATTTGTAATTGGTGGAGATATTGATAATGAAGTAAAAGCGATTACGATCCAAGAAAGTGAAGCTAATATTGTCGGTTATTTAGATATTAAGCAATTACAAGAAGTATGGAATGCACAATTAGAATCAGAAAAAGCAAGTGTAACTTTAGAT
>JAXJYR010000226.1:0-7672 GCA_036306885.1 Longicatena sp. | reverse complement strand
CATTTAAGCTTCCATCTTGTAATTGCCAAAAGCGATAATTCACATGAATCTGATGCTCAGCTAGTATTTTTGCACACTCAAAAATATTTTCCACATAATCATCCATGCGATGCTCATAATAGCTATGCAGTGATACATTGATGGTTTGTAGACAAGGGTGCAATAATGCATTTAAGCGTTTTTTCAATAACGTTGCGTTCGTTGTAATAATTACTTTCTTGTTATATTCATCACACAAACTTAAGATTTCATCTAATTGCGGATGTAATAAAGGTTCTCCTAAGACATGTAAATAAATATAGTCAGTATAATCATTTACTTCCTTTAATACATGATGAAAAGCATCGACACTCATCACCATTTCCTTGCGATGATTGTGAATACAAAAGCTACAACTTAAGTTACAACAATTCGTAATTTCAATATAAACTCTCTTAAAACGCATATTATCACCTATATCATTTTAGCACAAATTATCAATTTCTACCATAAGAAAAAGGAAGCGATGCTTCCTCTCAAATGCTTTTGATAAATATTTATTAATGAATCGTATTTCTTCTTTATGAGATGCTATCCAAGTACAATCTTAATTACGATTTATCATACATCTTTTATAAGTTTGTCTATTCATTACACCATTTTACAAGTGCCATCATTTTTTCTGCAAAATCATCCGCGTCTTGTTCTAATTTTATTATGAATGAATCATCAAACTCCAAAACATTGTTTGACACTAATAAAAGTTTAATACGTTTTTGCATCACATGACCTAACTCATGAAAAAATGAGTACCAAAAAGTCCTTTTATCTTTTAAATTATTAACTAACGCTAATACTACTTTTTCCTTATTCAACCATTTAATAGCACCTTTTACATTACTATTTTTTAATTCTGGTAAAAGCACTAAACTAACTCCACATTCCGACAAAATATCATGCAAATCAGATGATACATATTGTAAATCTTCAGATGTTAAAGATAATATTTTTTCAATAGAATTTAATAGTTTTTTTCGATCAAATACTTGGCATTCATTATCAACACCTAAATTAATTGCAGTTTGTACCCATGCATTCGCATTTACTCTATTTTCAATTGTCTCATTACATTTATTCCACTTATATTGCACTAAAAAATCATCTTGTTCCAAAACACTTAAAGATGATAATTTAAAAAATCTCTGTAATTCTTTAATTTTTAATTCATCATCATTTGTTAATTCAACTACACCTAAATCACACCAATAAGAATAATCTAGCATTTTTAAAAACTTAGATTCTTTTTCTAAGCTTTTCCGCCGTTGTATCTCAAGTTTCTTTTCAATAAACTTTTGATTTAAATTTAACCATAATTTAGTACTTGTACCAAATAAATTAGATAATCTAAATACCATTTCATCCGTTAAATTTATTCTTCCATTTACTAAATCACTTATATATTTAGGAGTTGTTTGCAGTCTTTTTGCTAACTCTTCTTGTGATAACTGATAATCATCCATGTAATCTTTTATGTAATACCCTGGATGAAACGCTAAAATTTCTTGATATTCTAATTTATTCATAATGATTACTTACCTCCAATATTAATAATACTTTTGTCGATTGATAAACTACAGTTATATCATTTTCACACCAATATTCATCTTCATTTTTTAAGGGAACTAAAATTAAACGATATCCTGATGTTCTTCCGTCAATATCCACCGCGAACTGACCATCCCTTTCACCTTTTAAAGGATGTAAATGATATCTACGCATCATATTAATATCATTAAGACAATCCGCACTATCAATTAACGTTAAAAGCGCATATAGTTTTTCTGCAATTTTTTGTGGAAACTTTTGTTTAGCTTTTCGTATATCTGTACAAAGTGCTTCTAACTTTTTGTCGTGATATAAAATTTTTATAAACATCACCTTCTTTGTTGTAAAATAAAATTACTTTTTTGGTAATTTTATTTTACAACATTTTATTTTCTTCTTCAAGTAAACACAACTAAAAAAGTAGAAACATCTACTCCATTTAGATAGTTTCTACTTTACTAAAACAATAATATAATGCTCTATAATTACTTATCATATTTTGATTTTCTAATAATCCTGACACACTCCCATCACCAGCTTCAATAATAATCCGATATGTTTCTAATAATTCCTTCAGTGGCTCTAAAGTATAAGATGCTTGTCCAGAATTACGACTTATACTAACTATTTCATGATTCGCATAAAAGACACGATATTCATTAGTATAATCTCCACACTTCTTTAAATCAACATATGCTTTGATACAAATACCACGCTCGACATCATCATGATAATACAGTAACATTATAATTTGGTTTTGTAGGTTGATATAAATATTCACACTATAAAGTGAATATTCACTTTTTTCATTGAAAACAGTGAATAAAGTGAATATAATATAATCAAAGGTGAAAGGAGAATATTTTAATGAATTATGAATCAGAAAGAATAGAATATAAAAAAGAATTTACTACTGATATTTATAAAGAAGTGGTTGCATTTGCAAACTCAGGTGGTGGTGAAATCTATGTCGGAATTGACGATAAAGGCCAGAAAATTGGATTATCAAACATTGATGAAACATATAATAAAATCACAAACGGTATCAGAGATAACATTCACCCAGATATTACTATGTTTATTCATTATCATTTATTAGAAGAAAATATCATCCAAATTAGTATTAATGAAGGTAGCTCTAAACCTTATTATTTAAAGTCTAAAGGTATCAAACCTTCTGGTGTATATGTACGCCAAGGTGCTTCTAGAGCACCATGTTCGCATGAACAAATTCGTCAAATGATTAAAGAAAATGATGGAGATCAATTTGAAGATTATCGTTCTTTCAATCAAGATTTAACTTTTCATGCCGCAAAAGTAGCATTTCAAAAATACAATGTCGAATTAAATGAAGATAAGTTTATATCATTAGGTATTCAAAACATTAACCATCATTTATATACAAATACTGCGTTATTGATATCTGATCAATGTCAACACACAATTAAAGTAGCAGTATTTGTAGATGAAGATAATACCATTTTTAAAGACCATCAAGAATTTGGTGGTTCTATCTTTGAGCAATTAGAGAATACCTTTAGATATCTACAATTCACCAATCGTACCGCCTCTAAAATCAATGGATTAGTAAGAATAGAACAAAAAGATTATCCTGAAGATGCACTTAGAGAAGCTTTATTAAATGCGATTATCCATCGTGATTATAGCTTTAGTGGTAGTATCATCATTAACATTAATGATAAATTTACTGAATTTATTTCCATTGGTGGTTTAGTATCTGGTTTATCTAAAGAAGATATTCAAAACGGTATTTCTCAACCTCGTAATAAAAATTTAGCAAATATTTTCTTTAGATTAAGATTAATCGAATCTTATGGTACAGGTATTCGTAAAATATTTAAACTGTATGAAAATGCAGCAGTAAAACCCAAAATTATTATCACACCAAATACATTTAAAATTATTTTACCAAATTTAAATGAATGTAATGAAGAACTCATTTCTAAAACAGACACTCAAGAAATAACACCTCAAATGCAAATTATTTTAGATTATTTAAATAAACATCATGAAATTGATGAGACAGGCATTCAAGAACTATTAAACATTAAAAGAACACGAGCTTATTTAATTACCCGGCGGCTTTGCGATCTTCATTTAATCACAATTCAAGGTAAAGGAGCTAATAAAAAATATACCTTACGTTAAAATGAATCGAGTAGGAAATAATTTCAAACAAATTTGAAATTATTGTCCTCTCACACCACCGTACGTACGGTTCCGTATACGGCGGTTCAAATCTAAACTATCACATGTTTTAACTGATATTGGTCTAGGAGTGATACTAGACCTCTTTTCTTTAAGATTTTATTTGGAATTGCTACCCATCTTCTTTATTATATCTTTTAAATGTATTTCTTCTTCAGAAATCATTTCATAAATCACCAAATAATCTAAACCTGTATTCTTTAATTTTACATGTTTAGGTTTTGCTAAAGTTAAAGGAACAAAATATGGTATACCATTATCATAAACAATTATACCAACATATGGCTTATTTTCATAATCATGTCTTTATTTATTAAAATAGACTTCATTATCAGATGAACTTAGATATTTAATATAATCAATATCTATGGTATAAAATTTCATCTTTTTCACATATCCTTTCGAAAAAAAGTAGGAGACAGATTTTGTATATAGTCTATCTCCCCTTGTCAAACCGTACGTGCGCTATTAACGCATACGGCTTTCCTTCGTGTTTCGTAAATCCGAATTTCTATTCATTTTATTTTACTAGTGCATATCTGAAAAAGTTATTTTTCTTTATATTATATCTTTTCTTGTGTGTCTTATGTTTCCCCATTTCAATAAATTCTTCTATTGTCATTGTTGGATTAAATATTAAACTCAGTAAATATCTTCCATTTACTAATCCCATATCTCTTATGAAGAAATCATTTCCATATTTAACAGTTAATAACTTCCCTTGTGCTTGACCACCATGTTTCTTTCCTCGACATGAGAAGTTAACTCTTAACCTATGTCTAATATATCCATCAAGTTTTGTGTAGTCCATAAAACAATAACCATGAAATCGTCTTCCTAATTCTATCAATTTGTTTCGTACTTCATGACATGCTCTAGCACTTATCAAGAAGTAGTTATACTTTCCTCTTATTACTGGATTTAACGTTTCTTTCCATTTTTCAAAGGAGTATGTTTTACTTTTCTTAATCATTGATTTCATGTCACTTTTGAATTTCTTGATAGACTTTTCTGATGGTGCTATTTGATAATAGACTTTTCCCTTCTTGCTCATTTTTAAGTGCTTAAAGGTAAAATTTAAAAAGTCAAAATCATCTTTGTGAAAGTCTATTTCATCTGTTTTGTCCTCTGCAAGTTCTAGCCCTAGTTTTTCTAGTACTTCGTGAACAATTACTTTAGCTTTCTCTAATTCTTCCTTACTCTTGCACATCACTATACTATCATCTGCATAGCGTACAAACTGTAGGCTATTTTTGTGAAGCTCCCAGTCTAGTTCATTTAGGTAGATGTTTGCTAGTAATGGAGAGATTACTCCTCCTTGTTGTGTCCCACTAGTTTGTTCGTATCTTATGTTATCTTCCATATATCCTGCTTTTAACCATTTCCAAATCATATCTAGAATTGTTCCATCTGATATATATTTGTTTAGCACTTTCATTAACTTTTTATGTGGTATATTGTCAAAATATCCTTTTATGTCAAAGTCATAAACATATAAATATCCGTATTCAATTCGACATAGTACCTTTTTAATAGCTAATTCCGCATCTTTGTTTGGTCTAAAACCACACGAATTATCGTGAAACACATTTGTTTCAAAGAACGGTTGTAATTTATTTACTACCGCTTGTTGTACGATTCTATCTTTGATAGTCGGTATGCCCAGTGGTCGTAATTTGCCATTCTTTTTCGGAATATATTTTCTTGCTACGGGGCTAGGTTTATATTCCTTGTTTTTAAGTTCTTCAAGGAGTTTATTAAGGTATACATCACTGTTTTTCTCAAAATCTTTGATAGATACCTTATCTATTCCTCCACACCCTTTGTTTTTCTTGACATGTTGCCAAGCTTCTTCTAGGACTTTCTTGTGTAAGATTTGTCCATATACACTAAATAATTTGAATTTTAATGGTTCATTCATTTTGTTTACTATCTCCTTTCTCCTACTGTTGGCTCTTCTTCTAAAGTTACTACGATTTATCGTTTCCTTAGATTTAACATAACCGACTTTACAATTACTTGAAGTTCACGAAGTCATTCCCCTTTTGTCCATTATGTTTCCATAACTTCATCCATACTATGAGAATGTCTGACTCCTACATACGTAAAACATCATTTCGCTACGCTTATAGATGTCCACCCATTAAAATATGTAGGTCTCACGGGGTCATTACACGTTCCTTTGTTGGCATGAAGTGTGCTTTCACTCATATAAGAACTGTCTTGCCAATTACAGTTAATCAACACAGTCATGGGATTTCTTGCTTTTTCGCACAATCATCTCTTATATAAGCCACGAACGCCTTGATAAATTCACACCTGTCAACTCGATTCATTCCTTCCGCACATTATCTCACGATAATGCACTGAATTTCACTTACCATGTAGCTGTATCTTTCATGGGTGAGGCTTTTCACCTCTACTAGGACCGCATTGTGTGTCTTAATTTTTGAATAGTTCTACTTCTTTGGATTACTTATTCAAGTTTCATTATTAGAACACAATATATTCGTGTAACTGCCCGTCACACAAAAAAGACAGGAACATGTATTCCTGTCAAATTAAATATATAATTAATTAACATAAAAAAATGGTTATTTCAGTAGTGATTCATAAAAAAGAATAGCATTTTCTAATTCTTCTTGAGAGGGATGATTTTTATTCATTCCTCCTATTATTTTCCATGGACCATATGTATTGAATCCTCTGCAGCAATATTCACCAATAATGATTGCGTCTTTATTAAGGGCTTCTTTTTTCATACCTTCACTAAATTTTGCATTTTTTCGCGCACATGTATATAAAAAGAATACTTTTTTATTTTTTGGCAAATTATCTTTTAGAAAATTTTCAACAGAAGGATAAAATTTACTAAAATCAATTCCAGAAGCAAATCCAATCAAATCATATGAAGACAAATCTGCATCGTGTAATATCTCAGCATCAATTAAAAAGATATCATATTTATTAGAAATTGCTTTTACCAATTTATATGTATTTCCATGATGCTTTGATGCATAAATAATAGCTGTTTTACTCATTATTTCTTCACCTCGTTATATTCATTATTTACAAGATAAAGCATACTATCATACAGCTCATATTACTTTTAAATTTCTGCTATTTTACCTTTATATAAGTTAAATCTTTTAATATATTACGAATAGATATACCAAATACTCTTCGATTAATACCTGCGAAATGTGCACTATCAGAAAATCCTGCTTCTAATGCAGCTTCTGTCACTGTTTTTCCACTAATTACATTAGTATAGGCATTTAGAATTCTTTGATAAATCAAATATGATGCAAATGTCATACCAACCTGTTCTTTAAATAAATGTGAAAATCTACCCTCTGATAAAAACACAGCATTGGCAACTGCTTTACAAGTTATGTTATACTTAAAGTTTTCTTTTATGTATTTTATTGCAGCTATTATTCTATCATCTATAACACAATCGTTAAGTATATCAATTTCTAATAGTTTATAAATATCCTTCTCTATTTTAGTATAAACTGATTTATTATTATCAATTATAAATTTCTGATATTTTGAAACAATATTGACACATTTTTTAACCTCAATTTCTTGTACATTTTGAATATGTTTTGCCACATTGGTAGTACTGTCATAAAGAAATACAAGTATTGGATTACCATAAGTCTCTACCTTATGCATAGCTTTAGATGGAATTATAATACCTTGACACCAGAACTCATCATTATTTACGATTATTTTCATTTTATCCTTCATAGAAATAATAATATGGGCAGCTGTGTGACAATGTGGCGATGGTTCTAAATTTTTCGTATATATTAAAATATGATTTTTAAATTCATAAATTTTTGTCATAATT
>JAXJYR010000225.1:0-6356 GCA_036306885.1 Longicatena sp. | reverse complement strand
TACAAAGATATAAAGGTCTTGGTGAAATGAATGCTGATCAATTATGGGAAACAACAATGAATCCTGAAACAAGAACACTCATTCAAGTTTCGATTGAAGATGCTGCTCTTGTTGAAAAAAGAGTTTCTGTTTTAATGGGCGATAAGGTTGAACCAAGACGAGAATGGATTGAAGATAATGTTCAGTTCTCATTAGAGGATTCATTTTTTATTACAAAGTAAGGAGGTAAAACATGAGTGAAAAAATAATTACACAATCACTAGATGATATCATGGGTGATCGTTTTGGAAAATATTCAAAATATATTATACAAGATCGTGCTTTACCTGATGTTAGAGATGGTTTAAAGCCAGTCCAACGTAGAATATTATATGCAATGTATAAAGAAGGAAACACACATAATAAGCCATATCGTAAATCAGCAAAAACTGTTGGTAATGTTATTGGTAATTATCATCCCCATGGTGATACTTCAGTTTATGATGCGATGGTAAGATTATCACAAGAATGGAAAATTCGTATGCCATTAATAGATATGCAAGGGAATAATGGTTCTATTGATAATGATCCAGCTGCAGCGATGCGTTATACAGAGGCAAGATTATCCAAAATATCATCTTATTTAATGAAGGATATTGAAAAGGATACCGTTAGTTGGGCACCAAACTTTGATGATACAAGTAAAGAGCCAACCGTTTTTCCAGCTGCTTATCCAAACCTTTTAGTCAATGGAATTACCGGGATTGCGGCAGGTTATGCGACTAATATTCCACCACATAACTTAAATGAATGTCTTGATGCATGTATTTTACGTACGCAAAAACCAGATTGTAGCTTAGAAGAAGCGATGGAATATGTCAAAGGACCAGATTTTCCAACGGGTGGTATTATTCAAGGAAAAGATGGGATCATCAATGCCTTTAAAACGGGACGTGGAAAAATTATGGTCCGTTCTAAGGTTGAAATTGTCAGTAATAAAACGCTTCAACAATTAATTGTAAGTGAAATTCCATATGAAGTTGTGAAAGCGAATATGGTGAAAAAGATTGATGAAATTCGTTTAGATAAAAAAATCGAAGGAATTTTAGATGTACGTGATGAAAGTGATCGCAACGGTTTAAGAATTGTTGTTGATATTAAAAAGGATATGAATGCGCAACAAATATTAAACTACTTATATAAAAATACGGATTTACAAGTATCCTATAACTATAACGTGATTGCGATTGTGAATAAGCGACCAATGCAACTAGGGCTTTTAGAAATGCTAGATGCCTTTTTAGCACATCGCCGTGATGTGATTAAAAAACGTTCGATTTATGATTTAAATAAAAAAAGTGAACGTTGTCATATCTTAGAAGGATTAATTCGTGCAATTAGTGTTTTAGATGAAATTATTCGTTTGATTCGCGCATCAAAAGATAAGGCAGATTCCAAACGTCGTATTATTGAAGCCTTTGACTTTAGTGAAGCACAAGCAGAAGCGATTGTGTCAATGCGTTTATATCGTTTATCAAATACGGATGTCGTGTTATTACAAAGCGAATATGAACAATTACAAAAAGAAATTAAAGCCTTACAAGAAATCATCGCCCAACCTAAAAAATTAGATAAAGTGATGATTAAAGAATTTAAGGAATTGAAAAAAGAATTCCCATTACCACGTTTGAGTGTTATTGAAGATGAAATTGAAGAAATTGTTGTCGATAAAATGGCAATGATTCCAAGTGAACAGGTAATGGTAAGTGTTACTAGCGATGGATATATGAAACGTGTATCACTACGAAGCTATCAAGCAGCAAATACCTTTGTACCGAAGCTGAAAGAAGAAGATACTTTAGTTGGATATAAAGAAGCGAATACACTTCAACAATTAATTTTCTTTACGAATACTGGTACGTATGGATATTTACCAATTTACGAATTAGACGAAGCTAAATGGAAAGATGTCGGAAGTCATATTAATGCGAAAATGAAAATCACGCCACAAGAAAAAATTTGTAATGCTTATACCTTTACAAGTTTTGATAGTGATTTATATATGGTATCTATTACTCGTAAAGGGATGATTAAACGTACACCACTGAAAGAATTTGAGGTATCGCGTAATAATAAGACAATGACCGCAATGAAGATTAATAAAGATGATAGCTTATTATGCACATTGTATAGTTGTAAAGATGATGAAATTGTCTTATTAAGTAAAAAAGGCTTTATGGTACGTTATCCATTAGCCTTAGTCAATCCAACTGCGCCTCGTTCCCAAGGAATTAAGGCGATGAACTTAATGGATGATGAAATTGTAGGTGCAGTAGTATATCAAAGTAGTAATGCCCAATTAGTAGTGGTAACTAATGAAGGAGATATGAAACGTTTACGTGTTAGTGATGTGGAAATGCTAGGACGACCAGTAAAAGGTTCTATGTGTTGTAAGAAACGTAAAAGTAATCCATATGAAATGCATTCCTTACATTTAGGACTATTAACCGATCAATTAGTATTATTAGATGAAGAACATACAAGTATTATGATTCGTGATATTCCTTTAAAAAGTAAAGATGCGACCTTCTCCCATGTATATGCGAATAAAGGTGATATGCAATTCTTCCATGCTCTACAAGAATTACCAGTTGTAGAATATGAAATAAGTAATAGTAATCAAACCAGGGAACACGTAGAGAACTATTCACTATTTGATGAAACAAACTAAGTCCGTATCATACGGACTTTTTTGAAAAGGTGGTCTTATGTTTTTACGATTAATAAAAATGAATTTAAAATTTGAGGAACAATATTTAGGTAGCTATGATAACTTTACTAGTTTAAATATTGTACTAGATGAGATGATGATTGAAAGTGATGAATATTTAATCTTAGAAGTTTGTGATGCTAAAGGAGATATTTATTTTGAAGAGAAAATTAATGCCTATGGTGGACTTAGTAATAAGGAACAAAATGAAATCATTGAAGCTTTAGCACGTATTGAAAAACAAAAAGAAATGCCTATATTAGACATTTCTGTTTATCAATCACAATTAACTCCATATGGTTGTACACTAGCATTACCTGATTTTAATGATGAAGATGCACAACTTATCATCATCTGTAATCAAGTAATGGATTTACCAGTGGGATTTTATCTTCAAGATGATAAAATCATTTGTGATTTAATTGGTAATCATGAATTAGAACGTCAAGAAGATTTTAAGGAACAAATCCAGTTCTTCATTGATTATCTTACTAAAGTTTGATTTACTTTCGAAAGAAACGGTTTTAAAAGTAGCGAGATGATAATTCCACTACCGATTTGAATCGCATTAGGAAGAATCGAAATTGCAGCAACACTAATACTTTGGTATAAGAATATTTCAGTAATGAAATATCCTAGTACTAAGATGCTTGCACATAAGAGGAATCCCATCCATGTGCGAGCTTTTTTCGTTTCATCATAAAAATAGGAAAAGCATAGTCCCATTAAGCCTTTGATAATAAAAGTAGGGATTACATAAATGGTATATCCACTTAATAAATCAGCTAAAGAACTTCCTAGGGCAGCTGATAAAAACGCACTACGAGGGGATAAAAGCATCGCAAATAGTAGTAATAATGCATCCCCAAAATGAATATAACCCCCAATTCCATTTGGGATTTGAATCATAATCGTCGTCACAAAAATAAGTGCAGTAGCTAATGCTGTTATAGTCATATCTTTTAATTTCATTTAAATCACTCCTCGAGGGTATTATAAAAGATAACTGTTATTAAAAAAATATACAGTTTATATATAAATTTAGATAACAGATATGTTATGATAAAAAAGGTGATGAATATGCAACGATATCAATTTCAAAAAGAAAAAGGAAAACCTTTATACATGCAATTATATCAGTATTTAAAAAAACAAATTATGGAAGGTTATTTAACACATCAAGAAAAATTATTAAGTGTACGCTCTTGTGCCCAACAATATCAATTATCCCAAACAAGTGTTTTAAAAGCCTATGAAAAACTGATTGAAGAAGGTTTGATAGAAACGAAATTAAAAAGTGGTTATTATGTATCCATCAATGATCAACAACGTCAATTACGTCAAACCATTCAATTTCAACAAAAGCATAATGAACAATATGAAATTCTTTATGATTTACGTAGTCATAGTGTCGGACATGCAAGTTTTGATAAAGATATTTGGATTAAATGTTTAAAGGATGCGTTAGAATCAAAAAGTATGGATACCTATGGCGATGCCCAAGGAGAGCTTGCGTTACGTATTGCCTTACAAAGACATGCCTATGAAATGCGTAATGTCTTATGTGATATAGATAAAATGGTGATTGGCGCAAGTGTACAATCTTTATTTTATATTTTAGCAGGATTAGTGCCATCCTATTATTGGATAGCGATGGAAGAGGACGCATTCCCTCAAGCACAATTCGTCTTCCAACAATATGGGTTTCAATTACTTATTTTAAAACGCAAGGCATATGGTTTGGATATGGAAGCGTTATATCGCTATAAACCAAATGTATTGTATGTAAATGTGAATAGCTGTGGGACAAGCTATCAAGAACTAAGTGATGATGAAAAACAAGCATTAATTAAATGGGCGAATGATACGGATGCCTTTATTATTGAGGATGACCACAATGGCGAATTAAATTATCGTCACGAAAGTAGTGCAAGTATTCAAGGAAAATTAAGTGAAAGAGTTTGTTATATTGGTTCTTTTTCACGTATTTTATTACCATCGATTCGTATCTCTTATATGTTATTACCACAAGCCTTATATCAGTTTTATCAAATCAATCATAACCAATATGCTCCAACTAGTAGTAAGGTTGAACAAATGGCATTAAGTGAATATATTATTCAAGGACATATGAAGCGTCATATCAAACGTTTAAAAAAAGAATATGAATTAAAAAGTAAGCTTTTAGATCAATATTTATTACAGTATTTTCCAAATTGTAACATTCAATTAAAGGAGGCTTCCTTAGCCTATTTGATTACATTTCCATATTCATTAAATATTGATGAATTATGTAGAAAAGCATCGATGTATCAGATTGCGATAGAAGGGAACTCTCAATCCATTGTGTTTGGTTTTGCCAGTATTGAAGTTGAAAAAATGGAAGTAATTGTAAAAGGGTTAGCACAATTTTGTGAAAAACACAAATGTAACAAATAAATGTGAAATTTATGTGATGATTCGATGAATAAATATTGAATATAGCATTGACGAAAGTATTATAATTTGTTATCATATCGCAGTTATATGATATATATCACATACAGGAGGAAAATCATGAAAAAATTATTAGTTTTAAGTTTAATGGCCATGGTTCTTTGCGGATGTGGATCTAACGCAGAACCTCAATCAGCTACAAAAGAATCAGCAAAAGATGCAGATGGAAACTACGCTACAGCTACTGTTGAAGTAACAGATGGAAAAATTACAGCAATTTCATTAGATGAAATCAAAGGTGGACAATCTAAAAAAGAATTAGGAGAAGAATACGGAATGGTAGTTGCTTCTAAAATTGGAAAACACTGGCACGAACAAGTTGAATTCTTAGAAAACTACATCGTTAAAAACGGATTAGAAGCTGTTGAATTAGACGACGCTGGATACCCTAAAAACGATGACGTATTAGCAGGATGTACATTCAACATTGGTAACTTAGTAAACACTGCTAAAGAAGCTGAAGCATCTTTAAAATAAGAATATAAATTGAAAACCTTAATTGCAAAAATTAAGGTTTTTTTTATGAGCATATCATTTGTCATATGTTAAGGTATCTCCTATAATAAGGGTGTAAATAAACAAAGACAAGGAGGACAACATATGAGATTAAAAGATAAAGTAGCTATCGTTACAGGTGGAAGTCGTGGGATTGGATTTGCGACAGTTCAAGCATTTTTAAAGGAAGGAGCACAAGTAATCTTATGTGCGAGTTCCTTAGCATCAGCACAAAAAGCTGTTGATCAATTAAAAGAAAGTGACCCGAATGCTAAAGTAGATGGTATTGCGCCAAACCTATCAAATTTAGAAGAAGTACGTGAAGTATTTGGTGAGGTAGCAAAACGCTATGGACGTATTGATATTTTAGTGAATAATGCAGGTGTTAGTGAAAGTACAAGCTTTGCTGATTATACAGAAGCAGTATTTGACCATGTAATGAATTTAAATGTTAAAGGAATGTTTAATGGAGCGAAAGTAGCAAGTGAATATATGATGGAACAAGGTGGAGGAGTAATTCTTTCAACTTCATCAATGGTTTCTAAATATGGGCAACCTAGTGGAATTGCTTATCCAACAAGTAAATTTGCAGTGAATGGATTTACAGTGTCATTAG
>JAXJYR010000224.1:0-6377 GCA_036306885.1 Longicatena sp. | reverse complement strand
TACTTACACCTTTTTTAAAGAAAAACTCATGTTATAATGAAATCAAGTAAAAGGAGGGATTTTAATGAAAAAATTCTTTTATATTTTATTAGTAATCATGTTATGTATGACGACGTTGTCCATTCCATCTAGTAAAATCGTGGCCGCAACATCGGGGAAAATTGGAGAAAAAGTAACCTTTCAATATAGCTCATCGACCAAAACATTGACGATAAAAGGAAGTGGTGCAATTAATCAAGATGATATCTTTGATGCCCCATGGGATGAATATCGTGAAGAGATTAAAACCATTGTAGTTGAAGAAGGGATTACTGTAGTACCTGATTATACGTTTATGGATTTGGTAAATGTGACAAAAGTAACATTACCTAAAACACTAACATCGATTGGTTGGTATGCATTTTGTGATTGCGAAAGTTTAACTAAGTTATTTATTCCTAAATCGGTAAAAAACATTACCAGAGGAGCTTTTAATGGATGTACAAGTTTAAAAGAGTTTACGGTAAGTCAATATAATGATTATTTTAAAGCAATTGATGGAGTATTGTTTAGTAAAGATATGAAAACCTTGAAACAATATCCACCAGCTAAAACGGGTTCAACCTATACGATTCCAAGTGGTGTAGTAGAAGTATATGATTACGCTTTTGTCGATAATCAATATATTAAAACCTTAAAAATGGCCAATACGGTCACAACGTTCTTAGATTGCTCCTGCCAAGATATGCAAGCATTAGAAACAATAAAGTTTAGTGATAATGTGAAATATTTGTATTCCAATGCATTCGCATATAATTATCAATTAAAGAATGTGGTAATTCCTAAATCAGTAGAAAGTGTTGGTGAACATTGTTTCTATGCAGATAAGAATTTAGGTACTATTACTTTTAAAAGTAAAAATACATATGTAGGATATTTTAAAGATAATTATCCATCGCAAACAATTATTTGTGGATATGCTGATTCTAAAGCGCAAAACTATGCGAAAAGAACAGGAAAAGACTTCAAAAATTTAGAAACAGGTAAAGTAAGTATTTATTTTAAAGATAACCAAACCTTAATGGATGAGTTACCTACAAGTGGTCTTAATGCAGGTGAACCTACATATCATAATGTTCATATGCAAACATATGCTGGTGTTTTCTCTGGATATCAAACCTTTATTTTACATGAAGAAGATACAACCAATGAGTATTACAAAGAAATAAAAGCTAAGGTTACTTCATTGTGTAAAGGATTAAGTAGTGATTATGCGAAAGCCAAAGCAATTATGAAGTTTGTCCATAATCATATTGAATATGATATGGGATATTTAGGTAATAGTGTTGAGGCAGTATATAGAGCATGGGTGAATAAGAAGGGAAGTTGTGAAAGTTATACAGTATTGAATAACTATATGTTATTTTTAGCTGGTATTCCAGTGGCAACAATCACAAGCTCTGCACATGAATGGAGTGCTGCGTTGATTGATGGCGAATGGATTACTATCGATGCGACAAATGGTGAGTTTGACATTGAGCCCAACCAACAGCCTAACATCAATGCGATTTCATACTCTAGTAAAAAAGGTGTTTATTTGATGGATGGTTATAATGGTATTACTTTAGCTGGTATTGGTTATGCTTATAATACATATTGGCGTAAACAGTTTTCTAGCTTTAGCGTTCCAAGTTCAGTAAACAATATTCATGCATCAGTATTTGATTGTACAAAGGATGATTTTAAATTAAAAGGTAAAAAAGATTCTAAAGCACATAAAGCAGCGATTCGTGAAGGATTCTGTGTGACAAGCGATGATACATATTTCTATGCTAAAGAAAAGCATCCATCCACAAAAACTAAGACAACCAAAGCAACATCTAGCAAAGATGGAAAAATTGATACCATCTGTACTACTTGTAATGCAATCACAAGCACACAAAAGATTGCGAAAGTAAGTGATATATCTTTATCTTCTAAAAACTTCACTTATAATGGAGAAGTAAAAACACCAACGGTGACAGTACGAGATAGTAATGGTAAAAAAATTAGTTCCTCTAATTATACGATAACTTATTCATCAGTAAGAAAAAATGTTGGGAAGTATTGCGCAACGATTACTTTTAAAGGTAAGTATAGTGGTAAGGTAAAGAAAAGCTTCACAATTAAACCACAAGGAACTACCATCAAAGCACTTACTACAACCACTAATAAAATCAAAGTAAATATCAATCGTCGTGCTACCCAAACAAGTGGGTATGAACTTCAATATGCGACAAGTAAAAGCTTTAGTGATGGAAAAACAATCATTATCAATGATCCATATATTCTTACTAAGACGATATCAAACTTAAAAAGTGGTAAAAAGTACTATGTGAGAATTCGTACTTATAAGAAGGTAACAGTTAGTGGTGAAGCTACTAAAATATATTCTGCATATAGCGACGCAAAGACAATTGTAGTGAAGTAATAGAAGTGAAGGAAGACAGGTTGTCTTCCTTTTGCTTTTGTGCGAAAATAAAGACAGGTGATGGAAATGAAACGTTATAGTGAATTATTAAGAGAAGAATTAGTATTGGCAATGGGATGTACCGAACCGATTGCGATTGCGTATGCTGCGGCATTAGCGAAAAAACATCTTCAAGATGAAATTATTTCAATGAAGATTGCGGTCAGTGGTAATATTATTAAAAATGTAAAAAGTGTAATTGTACCGAATACAGGAGGACTGCGTGGAATTGGGGCAGCCGCAGTTGCAGGATTAGTTGGGGGGAATCCTGATTTAGAATTAGAAGTATTATCACAAGTTACAATCGAACAGAAAATTCAAATGAAAGAAGTACTAGAAACCCTTTCGATTGAAGTAAGAGAAGCCAAAAGTGCTTATATTTTAGATATATTGATTGAACTACAAGGAAAAAACCACCAATCAAGTGTACGTTTGGTGAATCGGCATAATCATATTCATGAAATTAAAGTGGATGGGACAGTCATTTATCAAGCAGAGCTTCAACAAAACGAAACTAAAGATCGTTCTTTTATGAGTATTGAAAGTATTTTAGAATATGTGGAAAGTGTTGATGTGAATGAAGTAAAAGATGTCTTAGATCGTCAAATTGAATGTAATATGGCCATTGCCCAAGAAGGACTTACAGGGCATTATGGGGCTGCGATTGGATTAACATTATTAAGTGCTTATGGTGATAGTGTACAAAATAGAGCTCGTGCTTATGCTGCGGCGGGTTCTGACGCAAGAATGAATGGATGTGAACTACCAGTTGTGATTAACTCAGGAAGTGGAAACCAAGGGTTAAGTGCATCGCTACCAGTCATTGTTTATGCCCAAGATATGTGCGCAACGGATGAACAATTATATCGTGCTTTATTAGTATCAAACTTAGTTACTATTCATTTAAAAACGGGAATTGGATGTTTATCAGCATATTGTGGGGCTATTTCGGCAGCTTGTGGAGGAGCGGCTGGAGTTATGTATCTACATGGTGGACGCTTTAATGAAATTGCCCATACTATCGTAAATGCTCTTGCGATTAACTCAGGAGTTGTCTGCGATGGTGCCAAAGCAAGTTGTGCTGCGAAAATTGCATCGGCAGTTGAAGCTGCCTTATTAGGGATGCAAATGTTTCTCCATGGTCGTGAATTTTATGGTGGTGATGGTTTAGTATCGAAAGGTGTTGAAAATACGATTCAAAATATCTCACGTCTTGCCAGTCAAGGTATGGCCATGACCGATAAAGAAATCATCGATATTATGATGGAAAATTAGTTAATACGAATCAAACATTTCCTAGGAAATAAAATCTAAAGAAGATTTGTCAAAGTAAATTGATAAATCTTCTTTTTAATTAAAAAAGGCACTTATGAAAAGATAAGTGCCTGAAACGTTTCAAATGCTTCTAATTCTGCATCACTAATATTATGTACATGTTCGGTCATAAATAATTCTAATGTTCCAATATTAGGTGGGTTGACGATACGACCTAATTCTTTGCCATTCTGATATAAGACAAAGGTTGGTAAATATTCAATGGACGCAGCTTGTTCCAAGGATGGAAATAAATCTACATTTACTTCACCAAGAGTAAAATCACTGTGATACTTTTGTGCTAATTCATGATAAGCTTGTGATAAATTACGACAATAATTACACCAATTGGCACTATATTTTACCACTACGGGTTTACTTCCTTGGATATTTTGATGAAATGTTTCTAAATTAAAATAATGAATACTCATGGATATCATCCCTTCTTTGTTGTCTTTATTCTAACATAAGAAAGGATTTCACCCTAATCATATGCCCATAGGATTAATAACGTTCTAATTCACCATCGTAATCAATGATTCCACCACATTCAATAATATTAGTAAAACCATCTTTAGCTAAGACTTCACTTGCTTGTTTACTACGATTTCCACTACGACAATATACATAAATAATTTGATCCTTTGAACCTCTCAGTTCATAAGTACCAGCTTGAATGTTTTCGTTCGTAATATTAATCGCACCAGGAATATGACCTGCTTCATATTCTTCGTAGGTACGAACATCTAATAGAACCGCATTTGGTTCATTTTGATATTGTGCCATCGCTTCATCCATGGTAATTGATTGATAGGTATCAAAAGCGATCGGTAGACTAGCACATCCACATAGTAATAATAATCCGCATAATAATAATTTTTTCATATAAACTCCTTTGTCATTCTAATAAGCAAATGCATCTAACATTCTTTTTAATAATTTCTCTACATCTAAAACTAAGTCGAAACAAAGTTGCGCATTCACACGTTGTAATTCATTCGTATGAGCTGCTTTATTTCTAAATTCATCGGTAAGATCAGCGATTTCATCTCCAAAGCTTTCTAGTAAATCAAGGATATCTTGATCGCTTTTTCCAGCTAGAAGGTTGGTTTTGGCATATTCCACAAGACGTTGACGATCATGATTTTTTTGTGTCGCATTCATATCATTAGAGAATTTCGCACATAACGCAAAGGCAACCTTTCCTAATGTAAACTCTTTGGCTTTGATAGGTTGACCAAATTTATTCAATAAAGCTTTTGGAAATTTAGAATAGTTTGATTTACCTGGATAAGTGGTTTTTAAATAGGCGATATAATCAGTATAGAAACGTTTCTTCATTTCCACTTCAACTGCTTTGGTTACTAATAGACAAACACCAGAATAATCAATAGCATTTTTAATGTTTAACAGATAATGATAAGAAACTTTAGCCGATACTAAAAAATTCTGTGATTCAGTAGATAGCTTATTCCAAGCTTTTTCACCTAAAGAAATCATTAATTTTTCTTTTTCATTCTCATATAAATTAGATGAATATTTAGAATCGATTTCACTTACAATCTTATCTACACAAGTATTCGTATAAGCATGGACAATACGTTCAATCTCATCTTCACTCACCGCTAAATCAATTTGATTTTGGACAAGTGTTTGATAGGCATTGATTTGAGTTTCTAAGCGTTCAAGAATTTCACTCATATGATCAATTTTAGCACTTAATACTTTCGTACTATCGGCAATCGAATCTAAAATTTTAGTAGTACGCTCATCGACAACCTCTAGCATTACTTTTTTATATTCTTCCATGGCAAACGCAAACTCTTTTTGTTCATTCTCTACTAGCTTTAAAGCAGAAGAGAAACGTTGATTATAAGCTTCAATGTAGCGACGAATATTTTTTAATTGGGCAATGCGGGCTTTTTCAATGTTCGTATCATCTAATTGGAGCCAAACATCATTTTCCATTGTAATCAAATAATCATTAAACCATATTCTGGTTTTTTCATCACAACGTTCAATAATGTCATATTCATAAAAGAACCAACACTTAAAGGCATCAAATGCTTTGTTAAATTCTAACATTTCAGCCAAAGTGATAGGACTAAAATGTGCCGCCCGATTTCTAAAGGTTCGAATAACTTGTAAAAGATTACGAATCTTGGTAGGAATACATTTTACATCTAATCTTGAACAATAACTCAAGACAGGTAGTTCTTCCTCTTGAGCGAATTTATTGATTGTTTTCACAAAACCTTGTTTTACTTCAATTCCATTTTCATAAAGTAATTCAATCAAAATAAATTCACAAGCTTTCGCAGCCTGTAAAACGGGATGTGCATAATCATTTACTTCTTCATGATGTTTATAAAATTCATCTAAAAATAATAGTTCTTTTAAAAGAACTTTGATTTGTTCGATACGTTGGATTTGTTGATTCATAAAAAATCTCCTCGTATAATATGTGCAGAAGTCAATGATGATTAAATATCTCTTGCTTCTGCTCTCTTAATTTAAGATAATAGTTTCGTTTTGAATGAAGGTTTTATTCAATCTCCTTGCGGCTGTTATATAT
>JAXJYR010000223.1:0-6260 GCA_036306885.1 Longicatena sp. | reverse complement strand
GTACCAACATTAGTCCATTGGGTTCCATTTAATGATATTTGTAATTGGGTCGCATCAAATCCATCGACGACACCATTTTTATTAATTCCACTATATAGCACTACTTCTTCTAGCTTCACTACATTATTTAAATCAACACTCATCATATCACCATCTGTTGAACCAGTAGATGACCAGAACCATGTGCTCATATTTCCATCGATTGCATTTTCAATTTTGTAATTTTGATAAGTTTCAAAATTAGTCGTAATCACTGCATCAGAAGTCTCTCCACTACTACGTTCTAACCATTCTTCTACCTTTAATACGACATCAGATAGTTGAACATTTGCTTCTGCCAATAAACGCACATGAGCTGTTGTCACAATAAAATCAGATTGCATTGCCTCATCTTCATATTGAGAAGGCATATCATACCATACAATACCATTTAAAGAATATTGTAAACGACAAGCCTCTAATGGTGCATTTTGTACTTGCACACTACGAAGATTCATTACGCATGGTAATTTTACTCCCACATATTCTCCTGCATTTAAATCAGTATTTAACGCTTCTACTACATAATATTGATCTTGTAATAAAATATCTTTTTCTAAATCTGAGTGATTTGTGATAAAACTAGCAGGACGACGTTTTCCCATATTTTGAGATAACACATCATTCACCTTTAAAGCTTGTTCCTCAATAAATGGTAATAATCGATATGTACATAATTCTACTTGCGCACTACCATTTAAAATTGGAATACGATGGGTTCTACTTTCATTCAATTTTGTTTGAATGAGTGGTGTTTGTTTCAAACAAGTTGAAAGATCCCCTTTTAAAGCCGCTTCATAAGCACTCATTGTGGCATATCCAGCTTCCGCAATATTTAAATATGCATTTAAGTGATATTGGATTTCATCATATAATTTACGATTTTTAATTTCTTTTAATACATTAACATCGTCTATCATTTGAGCGAAATGATTTTTCATATTTTTGGCTTCATCTAGTAAAGCATCTCCTTGTGCTGTTTTAAAGCTGGCAATATCTTCTTTTAAATAAATCGATTCATCAAAGAAAAAACCATTACCTTTATCTAAATAAGAAATATTATCCGCAAAGCGTGCAAATGCTTCACTAGCTTCTGGAACCAATTCTTCAATCGCACGTTGCCAACTGTTTTTACTATCAAATGCTTCAATATTCCATGCATAATCTGCTCCTGAATAAATCGCTACACGTGAGGCATCTGCCTCTGACATTGGATTTAAAAAGAAGGTCGCAATATTATCGACATCATTATGTAGACAATCTAGTGGTGCCATAAACATATTAGAATTTTTATAGTCATTTACAGGATAATTCCACCATACCCCAAAATCACGTTGAATTCCAGTCATTGTCTTTGGATATTCCATATAGTTTTTCGTAATCGCAGACATCGTATCTTGCCCCGTCCATAAGACAAGCGTATCTTCATGAACATCTTCCATAAATGGAGTAAAGTATCCACTCCATGATTGACCCCATGAATTTGTATAACGTGTTACTACAGTAATCATTGGTTTAATATCACCATATTTATTTAACATATAATCATAAGCACTATTAATCACTGATGCATGTTGTCTACCATTTGCCACATTATAATCTAAATCATCATAGAAGATTCCAAATTGGCGCACTCCCATACTATATACTTGTTCAAATTTGGCGATGAGTGTTTCAAAATCATCACTCATTCCATCACCATCAGAATCTCTATTATAGTTATAGTCAGCACCTGGGTGAATTGTCCAACAGAATTCCATATTATTTTCCGCTGCTTTTTCACATAACGCTTTTAATTCTGATTCTTCTTTGGCAGGATATAGAGTTCTCCACGCATCACGATGATATGGATCATCCTTAGGTGCATAAATATAAGTTGTCATTTTATACCATGTTGTGTCCTCAAATAACTCCATACGATCTTCATGACTCCATGGAATCCCATAGAATCCCTCAATATATCCTCTAAATTTTACATCTGGATAATCTGATACTTCTACTTTCGCAATTTGATGATTCACTTTTTGATCAAATAATTGCTTTAAGCTCATCACTCCATAATAAACACCATCACCATCAGCTCCAATGATTTTAATCATCTGATTACTTACTTCTAATACATAACCTTGTGTTTGAGATAATGCGTTTGCTTCATCATTCACTTCACAAGCATCGCAAGTGCCACCATCATTACAAAGTAAGATAGTATTATTTCCTTCTGTAATCGATGTTTTCACCTCATATCGAAAGCCTTGTGCATCTAATATCATTTTTAATTTTGGTAATGTCGCACTTTCTTGTGTACCATGTACTACAATATCAATGGAACCTTCCCACGCTATCGTTCCATCCACTTTTATATATTGTGGTTTAGGAAATAGTTCAATATCAATAGCTGTTTCAGCTTTCATTACTGGCAATGTAAAACTAGCCCAAATCAACATCAAACTTAACATAAACTTTAATGCTTTTTCCATCAAAATTCCTCCTTTCGTCTATGTTCTTGTCATTATTTTATCATTCTTACTTATATTAAAAAATAAAAAAAGTGGAATTTACATCCACTTTCTCGATAACTTGGTGACCCCTTAGGGATTCGAACCCTAGACCCACTGATTAAGAGTCAGTTGCTCTGCCAACTGAGCTAAGGAGTCTTTTCTTTGCTCAATTATTTTAGCACTTACTCTTTTCTTTTTCAAGTTTATTTCTAAATTTCTTCACCTATAGATTGTTTTTTTCTATAGCTTATATTCCAAAATATAATCATCCATCACAAAGCCATTCCCAATATCATTCACTACTGCGTCAATTGTTTGAAAACCTTTTTTCGCATAGATATCCAAAGAATTGGTATTGTATTTATTACAAGTTAGATAAATCGCTTTTTTATCATGCTCCTTCGCATATGTAATTGCTTGGTTTAATAAAAGGGATGCATAACCTTTACCACGAACATTCTTATGTAAGTATAGTTTAGATAAAAAGACACGTTCCTCTTCACATTTTACCCCTAAATATCCAACTAATTTATCTTCGTATAATAAGTAGTAGGTATAACCGTCTTCTTTTATCGCTTTCACAAAGGCTTCATAACTTTGAAAACGTTCTACCATGTAATCAATTTGTGCTTCACTAATAATACAGGGAAAATATTCATGCCAAATTTCACTTGCTAATGCACTTAATTCTTGAAGCTGTGCTTCACTTTCACATACTTTAATTTCCATTTCTTCCACTCCTTTAGTTTCTTACCACATCAGAAAAATATGAATAATATACATCATCTTGATGCTCTCTTAATGCTCTTACTTTATAATAATATGTTTTATTTGCTTTGGTTGTACTATCTACACAGCTTAAATGTTTTGTCTTTTTCACCCTTGAATAACTTCCTTCTAGACTTGTAGAACGATAAACCTCATAGCTTGTCGCACTTTCGATTTTCTCCCATCGTACTTTGATTCCATCACTTTGTTCACTTAATTGTTTAATGACTGGAGCTGCTAAAACACTTTTTAATGTTTTGATATTAGATGGCGATGTCATTACACGATCGATTGAATCATAACGTGCAGCTTTGATACGGTATGAATAAGTATTTGGTAACATCGATGCACTTGTATAAGTAAACACATCGCCACCAAGGGTTAGAACCTTTTTCCAAGCATCATTGATTGATTTACGATAAATAATATAACGTGTAGCTCCTTTTACCTCTGACCAACTTAACTTAAAAGCTGTATCCCCAACATTCGTAGCACTTAAATAAGGTTTTCCCTCTAATGCTGTCGCAAAGGTTACTTCATCTGACCAATTACTATATACCTTAGTACCATCTTTTAAAAGGCGAACCGCACGTATACAGAATTGATAATTTTTACCTGTCTTATAACCAGTATCCTCCCAACTTGTTTTCGTTGTTTCTACCATTTTCTTCCAAGATGCTGTTTTCTCATTAAAACGATATACTTGATAATAGCTTGCGTATGCGACTTTACTCCAACTAAGCTTCACTGTTTTATAATCTACCTGTTCTACTTTAAATTTATTTAAAGCTAAAGTATCTTTTATTTTTAAAGTTTTCGTAAGCTCTTCATTAGCTGAAGTTTTGATATGGATACTAGTAGTACCTGCACATAAAGGTTTCACTTTTAAAGTTCCAATTAAACAGTTTGCACTTTGATATGCAATATCAAGACCTTCTACTTGTGCTACCTTTTCATCATCAATTATAAAGCTTAACGTTTCTTGATTAACATCTGAATCTCTCATCGCATATTTTAAAGGTACTTCAATGATACCATCTTTAAAATATTCTTCTGCTAATGCTAAATCAAGATATTCATTTTGAGATATTTCTTTTTTACATATTACTATTTTATCTTTGATATTTAAATTTTGATTTACTTGATTCCATTCAGCTTGCGTTCCATTATAATACACAAAGCTTAATGATGTACAGTTTGAAAATGTATTTGATGATTTGGTTTGAATAGTAGATGGTAAATGAATTTCTTTTAGGTTTGTACAATCAAGAAACATTCTTTCACCTAAATTTTCTAATCCTTCTTCTATCACCACTTTTTCTAAGCTCGTACATCCTAAAAATGCTCTTCTTGTCGAACGGACATTACTTGGAATTATTATTTCTTTTAATGAAGTACACTTATAAAATGAATAATTAATACTTTTTACTGTACTAGGGATTTTAAAGCTAGTAAGCTTCTTACAGTACGCAAAGGCATCATAAAAGCTAGTAACCCCTTCTTTTAATGATACTTTTTCGAGGTTCTCACAACCATAAAAGGTACCTGTGATACTTTTCATAGAAGCTGGTAATATCGCTTCTTTTAAGCTCTTACAATAAAAGAATCCACCTTCAAGACCTGTTATCCCTTCTTCTACAACTACCTTTTCAAACTCGTATTGTCGCCATGGAATTTGACTTGCAGCATAGAACTCTCCATCATCATTTTGTAAAATACCGCTCAATGCACCATCACCCCAGATACGAAGTTCTTTATCTACAATTTTCCAATTTAAATCTTGATAAACACCTTCGGCGATGATTGTTTGCGCAGATATTATAGTTAAGTTCATCAAAATAAGCGCAAAAGAAAGAATAAACATTGTTATTTTTTTCATAATAAGAACTCCTTTCTGCATTGTAATATAATGCTTTTATATTCATATTTTAGCACGATGGCACTAAAAAAAGAAGTAAGGATCAAAACTCACTTCTTTAAATTCTCTTTCCATACAGCACAAAGCTGATCTAGCTTCCATATCGCATTCGCATTTGATGTCGATGGAAGTGATACAACTTTGATATTTAAATGTTTGAAATACTTCATGTATGTTTGATAACTTTTTTTACCATTACATATAATCGTATGAATACTAGGATATTGGTATAAAAGCTGATCAATGGGATTTACTATTTCATTATGAATGGCGGAATCTAAGCTACCTTCACGTTCACATGCATGTATCACATCCCATAAAGCTAATTTTTGCGATGTAATGATATTTAGCTTTTCCTCGTAGGTATCAATGGGCATTTGATAAATCTGAGACATTACTTTCCAAAAACGATTATGGGCAAAACCATAATATTCTTTTTTAGTTAGTGATGTTACCGAAGGCATTGAACCTAAAATTAAGATTTCCGTATCTTTGGCAATGACTGGTTCGAATCCGACAATCATACAGCTGTTCCAATTAAATCATATGCAAGAGCATCTGTAATTGTCACATTGACAAAGCTTCCCATTGGTATATCTTTATTAGAATTCACATAAATAACACCATCTACTTCATCTGGTGCACATGCCTTTGAACGACCAATATACATATTTTTTAAGGCATCTTTTCCTTCAATTAAAACTTCAATTGTTTCACCAATATATGCTTTTTGATTTTCTAATGAAATTTCGTGTTGTAAACGCATTAATTGGTCTAAACGTTCTTGTTTTAATGCTTCTGGAACATCTTGTACCATCTCATAAGCTTCTGTATCTTCTTCTGGAGAATAAGTAAAAGCTCCCATACGATGCCATTTTACATCTTTCACAAATTGCATCAGTTCGCTAAAATCGGCTTCTTTTTCTTGCGGAAACCCTACAATAAAGGTTGTACGTAAGGTTGGCTGATGAAACATTTCTTTAATTTTAGCTACTAATATTAAGATTTCTTCTTTACGTCCACGACGATTCATTAGC
>JAXJYR010000222.1:0-1678 GCA_036306885.1 Longicatena sp. | reverse complement strand
GTATTATCGAAAAACCCATCATTAGGATCTTATGGTTCAAGATATAACTTATCAAAAGTTGAAAAAGCATTAAAACTTCTATACGAAGACTTTGATTTATTATCAGATAGTGAATGTTACCGTTATGATTTATCAGAAATTATGCGTCAAATTGTAAGTAACCACATTAGTGAACTATGTGGTAAATTACAAACAGCTAAAAATTCAGGTGATTTAGCAGCCTTCCAAGCGAAGAAAGCAGAATTCTTAGCAGCATTTGACTTATTAGAAGAAGTAACTGCAACACCACAAGACTTAACAATTGGTGAATGGGTAGGAAGTGCTGCGGATTGGGCAACTGATACAGGTGCTGATGACTTTGCATACGATGCCATGACAATCAATGCGAAAACATTAATTACGGTATGGGCACCATCAACTTCATTAAGCACATATGCATACCGTCACTACAACGGTATTATTAAAGATATTTATAAACCAATTTGGAAAGCATACTTAGATCGTTTAGAAGAAGAAATGGTAGATGGTAAAGCTACTACTGAATCTATCGATTATACGAAACAATGTATGGAATGGATTTACACTCCATGGCAAGACCAAATCCAATCTGCAACTAACCCTAATGGTTACATCTTAGAAGCAGATAACTCAGTTGAAAACATGGATTATGTGACTGCGAAAGTATTAGATGCAGTTATTTACATTGATCCAATCAATGTTGGAAACATCGCATATGAAAAATCAGTAGAAACAAATGCCGAAAGTCCAAACTCACCAGGAGCACCAGGTGGTGGATATGCGGATCATGTAACAGATGGAGTGCTTGATACTTACTGGGATGGAATTACTTGGGAAGTAGAAGCAGGACAAGAACCATATGTGATCATTGACCTTGAAAAAGTATATGATATCGATAAATTAAACGTTGTGAACTATGCAGCTGGAGCTCGTTACTACTACTATGATGTATATGCAAGTATCGATGGAAGTGAATGGACACAAATCGCTGATCGTGAAGAAGCTTATGGAACAACACCTTCACCAGATGCAGGTGATGACTACATTTACGAAACAGATAAACCACAAGCACGTTACATTAAACTTGTTGGATTATACAACTCAAGCAACGAAGGATACCACGTTAAAGAAATTCGTGTATATGGAACAGAAGCGGTTGTAGAAGACGTATTTGGACCAGTAGAAAACGTAGTTGCGCAAGCAGTAGACTACAAAACAATTACCTTAACATGGGATGCAGTAGAAGATGCACAAAGCTACATCGTAGAACGCTTTACTGCTGAAGGTGAATGGATTGAAGTAGATACTACAACTGAAACTACATATACTGCAACTGGTGTAAAAACTGGTAAAGAATACACTTACCGTGTCACAGCGCTAAATGGTGAAGAAACAGCTACTTCTGAAGAAGTAAAAGTAACACCAATGTTAAGTGGAGAAGTTGAATTAAGTATTGCGCCAAATGGTACAACTAAATTTGACTTAACATGGACTGCCGTAGATGGTGCAACTCGTTACATCGTATACCGCAAATCTAGTGATAGTGAATGGAAGAAAATCTTAACATTAGGAAAAGATGCTCGTTCATACACATCAAAAGATATGAAACCAAACACTTACCAATACATGGTAAAAGCAGCTCGTTACGATAGTGTAGATC
>JAXJYR010000221.1:0-13319 GCA_036306885.1 Longicatena sp. | reverse complement strand
GCTGGAGACATCGTTGTATTAATCGGTGGAGCTACAGGTTCATCAAAAGAACACAATGACACTTCATTAACAAAATGTTCATCAGAAGTACAAAAAGGAAATGCTCCAATCGAACGTAAATTACAACGTTTATTCCGTAACCCAGACTGTACACGTTTAATTAAAAAAGCAAACGACTTTGGAGCAGGTGGAGTTTCAGTAGCAGTTGGAGAATTAGCTGATGGATTAGTAATTGACTTAGATAAAGTTCCAGTAAAATACAACGGTTTATCAGGAACAGAATTAGCAATTTCAGAATCTCAAGAACGTATGGCTTGTGTAATTGAAGCCAAAGATTTTGAAGCCTTCAAACAACTTGCATATGAAGAAAACTTAGATGCATGTATCGTTGCGACTGTTACAGAAGAAGCACGATTAGTAATGCACTTCCAAGGAAAAGAAATCGTTAATATGTCACGTGCATTCTTAGACACAAATGGAGTACGTGGAGTACAAAACGTTATTATTAAAGAAGGATTAACTGCAAGCAATCCATTTAAAGCAAAATTTGACTCTGTTGAAGAAATGTTACAAATGCCAAACGTTGCATCGCAAATCGGTTTATCAGAAATGTTCGATGCATCAATTGGTAAATCAACAGTATTAATGCCTTGGGGAGGTAAATACCAATTAACAGAAACAGAAGGATCTGTTCAAAAACTTCCAGTCTTTGGATTTACAAACACATGTTCTATTATGACACATGGATACCACCCAGAAGTTTCTGAATACTCTCCATACTTAGGGGCAAGCTACTCAGTAGTAGAAGCATTAGCACGTGTAACAGCATTAGGTGGAAACTACGCAACATGTCGTTTATCAAACCAAGAATACTTCGAACGTTTAAATAAAGATGAAGTAAAATGGGGTAAACCAACACAAGCATTATTAGGATTAATTGAAGCACAAATGGCATTTGGAACACCAGCAATCGGTGGAAAAGATTCTATGTCTGGAACATTCAATGACATCAGTGTGCCACCAACATTAATCACATTTGCAGTAACTAGTGATAAAACACAAAACATTATTTCACCAGAATTTAAAAAAGAAGATTCATTAATTTACTTAGTAAAACATACACCAAACGCAAGTATGACACCAAACTACGAACAATTAAAACAAAACTTTGCAAATGTTCGTAAACATATTTTAAATAAAGATATCCTTGCAGCATCAACTGTAAAATTTGGTGGAATCTCTGAAGCATTATGTAAAATGAGCTTTGGTAACAAAATTGGTTGCGATGTATCCACAGATGAAAACATCTATGATTTATCAATTGGATCAATAATTGTTGAATCAAAAGTAGAATTACATGAAGAAAACTTCATTTTAATCGGAAAAACAACAAACAAAGGTCGTTTAAACATTAACACAAACGAACTTACAATTGACGATGCGATTACATTATGGACACGTCGTTACAACGACCTATACCCAATGTATGTAGATGGAGATAAAGGAAAAATTGAAACTCCAGTATACAACGCTACAGAAGTACAAAAATCAAGCAAAACATATGACAAACCAAAAGTAATTATTCCAGTCTTCCCAGGACAAAACTGTGAATATGATACAAAACAACAATTTGAACGTGCAGGTGCAGAGGTTGAAATTTACGTATTCAACAACTTAAACGTTGAAAGTATTGAACGTAGCTTAAAAGAATTAAGTGAAAAAATTGCAAGTGCACAAATCTTAATGGTAGTTGGAGGATTCTCTTCAGGAGATGAACCAGATGGATCAGGTAAATTTATTGCGAACGTATTATCTAACCCATTAGTAAATGACGCAGTACAAACATTACTTGCGAACGATGGATTAATTTTAGGTATCTGTAATGGATTCCAAGCATTAATTAAATCAGGATTACTTCCATATGGAAACATCGAAGGATTAAATGCAGGAAGTCCAACATTATTTAGAAATGACATCAACCGCCACGTTTCTCACATCGCAAAAACACGTATTGCATCAAACAAATCTCCATGGTTAGCAGGATTTGATGTAAATGAAACACACAGTATCGCAATGTCACACGGTGAAGGTAAATTTGTGGTATCTGAAGCTGTTGCGAAAGAATTATTCGAAAATGGACAAGTTGCGACACAATATGTTGATTTAGATGGTGACCCAACAATGAATGGGGTATACAACCTAAACGGTTCAACATATGCAATCGAAGGAATTACATCAAAAGATGGAAGAATCTTTGGAAAAATGGGACACAGTGAACGTTATGAAGATGGATTATTCCAAAACATTGATGGAAACAAACTACAAAACATCTTTGAAAACGGTGTAAACTACTTTAAAAAATAAGAAGGGGTATTAAAATGAGTGAACAATATAGAGCAGCCGGTGTAGATTTAGAAGCTGGTTACGAATCAGTACGTTTAATTAAAAGCCACGTTGCACGTACAAAAGTAAAAGGTGCAATCGACTCAATTGGAGCATTTGGTGGAATGTTCGACTTATCTGCATTAAACATGAAAGAACCTGTATTAGTATCAGGTACAGATGGTGTAGGTACAAAATTAATGATCGCATTTGAAATGGATAAACACGATACAATCGGTATTGATGCTGTTGCGATGTGTGTAAACGATGTACTTGTACAAGGTGCAGCACCAATCTTCTTCCTTGACTACTTAGCAGTTGGGAAAAACGAACCTAAAAAAATCGAACAACTTGTAAAAGGTGTAGCTGATGGATGTGTATTATCTGAATGTGCATTAATTGGTGGGGAAACTGCAGAAATGCCAGATATGTACGATGTAAACCACTATGACATCGCAGGATTCTGTGTCGGTGCAGTAGATAAATGTAACTTATTAGATGGAAGTAAAATTGAAGCTGGACAAGTGTTAATTGGTCTTCCAAGTAGTGGAGTCCACTCAAATGGATTCTCATTAGTACGTAAAGTATTAATCAAAGACAACAAACTTGATTTACACGCTGAATACGAAGAATTAGGTGGAGAAAAATTAGGAAACGTATTATTAACACCAACTCGTATTTATGTAAAAGCAATCAAACACTTATTAGGAAAAGTAGATATCAAAGGAATGAGCCACATTACAGGTGGTGGATTCTATGAAAACGTTCCACGTATGTTAAAAGAAGGACAAGGTGTAAGCATTGACTTAACAACTTACCCACACCTTCCAATCTTTGATTTCATCGCGAAAAAAGGAAACATTGAAACAAAAGAAATGTGTAACGTATTCAACATGGGTATTGGATTCATTATGGCAGTAGATAAAGCAGATGTTGAAAAAGTACAATCTTTATTAGCTGAAATCAACGAACCAAGCTATGTAATCGGTGAAGTTACAAACAGCGGAAGTGTGGACTTAACATGGTAAACATTGCGGTCTTCGCGAGTGGAAGTGGAACAAACTTCGAAAATATCGTAAAACATATGCAAGCTGGCACTATTAAAAGTGCCACTTGCAAAGTATTAATTGTAGATAAAGCCAATGCTTATGCAATCGAACGTGCAAAAGCATTAAACATTCCATATGTTTATGTTGATCCAAAAGCATATGGAGGAAAAGCTGGATATGAAACTAAAATCAAAGAAATTTTAGATTCATATGAAGTGGAATTAATTGTATTAGCAGGTTATATGCGTTATATTGGAGAAGTTTTATTAACAAACTATCCAAATAAAATTATCAACATTCACCCAGCTTATTTACCAAACTTTCCAGGTGCACATGGGATTAAAGATGCCTATGATGCTAAAGTTGAATGGACTGGAGTAACCGTACACTATGTTGATGAAGGTGTTGATACAGGTGAAATCATTCAACAAGAAAAATTAATGATTGATCCTACTTGGGATTTAGAAACATTAGAAACACATGTCCACGCATTAGAATATGACTTATTCCCACGTGTCATTGAAGCGGTGTGTGCAAACTGGAATAAATAAGAGGAGATTTTACGTGAAAAGAGCTTTAATAAGTGTAACAGATCCAACCAATTTAATTGAATTTGCATCTGACTTAGTTGAAGCGGGCTATGAAATTATTTCCACAGGTGATACAACCAAAGTTTTGAAGACAGCCAAAATTCCAATGATTGCGATTTCCGATATAAAAAACATTTATGAATTGATAGATACCATTCAACTTGTATGTATAGAGTTCTATCCGATTCAGGATGTTATACAAAAAGCTGGAATGAGCAATGAGGAAGTTATGGAAGCAATTGATATTGATGCAACTAATATTCTACGTTTTGCTGCAAAACATTATCAAAATATTGCAGTAATTTGCGATTTGGCTGATTATGGAAAAGTATTAAAAGAATTAAATGAACAAGGTGAAGTAACAATCGCTACGAAAGAATGGCTGGCGGCAAAAGCATTTCGCTTTAGCGCAAGCTATGACGCAATCATTGCGAATTATTTAACGAGTAAAACGCAAGAGAAATATCCAGAAAAATTAACGATTACCTTTGATAAGGTACAAGAACTTCGTTATGGAGAAAACCCTCATCAATCCGCAGCGTTTTATAAGGGAGCGCAACCAGCATATTCTTTAGCCAATGCGAATAAATTACATGGGAAAGCATTATCCTACAATAACATTCAGGATGGAAATGCCGCAATCGAAATCTTAAAGGAATTCGAGGGTATTCCAGCTGCGGTTGGAGTAAAGCATATGAGTCCATGTGGTATTGGATTAGGTGAGAGTATTGAAGAAGCTTGGGATAAGGCTTATCAAGCTGACCCAATCTCCATTTTTGGAGGTATTGTAGCATTTAATGAAACAGTAGATGCATCACTTGCGGAAAAACTTAGTAAAATATTTTTAGAAATTATCATTGCGCCAAGCTTTGATGAAGAAGCATTTAAAATTCTGTCATGTAAGAAAAACATTCGTTTAATGACATTAGATATTACTTTATCAGTGACCAACAAACAATGTTATACAAATGTAAATGATGGATTATTACTACAAGATATCGATGAATATCAAGTGCAAGAAGCTGATTTACGCTGTGTCACTCGTCGCAAACCAACCGTTAGTGAAATGAAGCAACTAATGTTTGCGTGGAATGTAGTGAAACATGTAAAGTCCAATGCGATTGTTCTGGCGAAAGATTTTATGACAGTTGGAATTGGAGCAGGACAAATGAATCGTGTTGGAGCCGCAAGAATTGCGATAAATCAAGCTGGTGATAAATCACAAGGTTCCATTATGGCATCAGATGCTTTCTTCCCAATGCCTGATACTGTTGAAGAAGCTGCAAAGGCAGGAATTACTGCGATTATTCAACCAGGAGGTTCTATTAAGGACCAACTATCGATTGATGTATGTAATCAATATGGAATTGCAATGGTATATACTGGTGTAAGACATTTTAAACACTAACACAATCACAATGTGATAAAAATAAATATTGAATTCCTTGTAACTGAGCGATTAAGTGGAGCACCACAGAGGAACTTGGAATAATATAGGTTTAACCTAATAGCCGACGCTCTGGGCACACTTACTGATGGGATGAGTGTGCCTTTTTGTATATTTTTGGTGCAAAGAGAGCAAAATGGCGATGAAACAATCATAAACAGGAGAAAGATACTGTTTAGATAAAACAAACTAGGTGGTGAGTTTGTGTCGAATCAATCGATTTTTGACACTACCAATAACATGGAGGTTTTTAACAATGAATGTTTATGAAATCAAAACGATGGCAGAACGCTTAGATGGAAATACATATCCAGGAAGAGGTATTGTATTAGGTGTTACTGCGGATGGAAAAAAAGCAGTCGCTGCATACTTTATTATGGGGCGTTCAGTAAACTCTCGTAACCGTGTGTTTATTCAAGAAAACGATGGGATTCGTACAGAGGCACATGATCCAAGTTTAATGGTAGACCCACACTTAATTATTTACCACCCAGTTCGTGAAATTGGAAATGGTTTAATTGTGACAAATGGTGATCAAACAGATACGATTTGGGAATACCTAGCGAAAGGTGAAAGCTGGGAAGCAGCATTACGTACTAGAATGTTTGAAGATGATGGACCAAACTGGACACCACGTATTTCAGGTATTCAAGCAATGGATGGATCATACAAAATGTCAATTCTAAAAGCTGCCGATCCTGAAGGAAACAACTGTGCACGTTACTTCTGGGAATACCCAGTCACTGCAGGAATGGGACACTTCTTACATACTTATGTTTGCGATGGCAACCCAGTGATTCCAACATTCCAAGGGGAACCAGAACGTGTATCAATTCCAGACGACATTGATGCCTTTACAAACGAATTATGGACAAACTTAGATGAAAATAACAAAATTTCATTATTCGTACGCTACACTGACTTAGAAACTCGTGAAGTTGAACAACGTATTATTAACAAACACCAATAAAAAAGGAAGGATTAACCAATGAACAGTTTATTATTAAAATATGGATGTAACCCAAACCAAAAACCTTCTAGTATTTACATGGAAGATGGAAGTGACTTACCTGTAACTGTATTAAACGGAAAACCAGGATACATTAACTTTTTAGATGCCTTTAACGGATGGCAATTAGTAAAAGAATTAAAAGCAGCAACAGGACTTCCTGCAGCTACTTCTTTCAAACACGTTTCACCAGCAGGTGCTGCGGTAGGATTACCATTAACAGAAACATTAGCTAAAATTTACTGGGTCGATGATTTAGGGGAACTATCACCTTTAGCTTGTGCATATGCAAGAGCACGTGGAGCAGACCGTATGTCTTCATTTGGAGACTTCATCGCACTTTCTGATGAATGTGATGCAGATACTGCAAGATTAATCAAACGTGAAGTTTCTGATGGAGTAATCGCACCAGGATATAGCGAAGAAGCTTTAGAAATCTTAAAAGCTAAGAAAAAAGGTGCATACAACATTATTCAAATTGATCCAAACTATGTACCAAACCCAATCGAAAAGAAACAAGTATTTGGAATCACTTTCGAACAAGGAAGAAATGAATTAGATATTAATGAAGAACTTCTTTCAAACATCGTAACAGAAAACAAAAACATTCCTGCAGAAGCAATTATCGACATGAAAATTGCGTTAATCACATTAAAATATACACAATCAAACTCTGTATGTTATGTAAAAGGTGGACAAGCAATCGGTATTGGAGCTGGTCAACAATCTCGTGTACACTGTACAAGACTTGCAGGTATGAAAGCAGACAACTGGTACTTACGTCAAGCTCCACAAGTACTTGGATTACAATTCAAAGACAACGTAGGACGTGCAGATCGTGACAACGCCATCGACAACTACATTGGAGATGAATACATGGACGTTTTAGCTGAAGGTGCTTGGCAACGTGTATTTAAAGTAAAACCAGAAGTATTCACAGCAGAAGAAAAACGTGCATGGTTAGATGGTATGCAAGATGTAACATTAGGTTCAGATGCATTCTTCCCATTCTCTGACAACATCGAACGTGCACACAAAAGCGGTGTAAAATACATTGCCCAACCAGGTGGTTCAGTACGTGACGACTTAGTTATTGAATGTGCAAACAAATACGAAATGGCAATGGCATTCACAGGAATTCGTTTATTCCACCACTAATTAATACTTCTTGGCGATGATTTATCATAGAATCATTATACAGGATGCAACAATAGGAGGCTATGGCCTCCTTTTTAGTTGATGTTGGTTGATATTCAGTTGAAGTTTAGTTAATTTTGGTTGACGATGAGTTGATAATAACGGTTTTTAGTTGATAATCAGTTGATGTTTAGCTGATAATAAGTTGATATTGGTTGATGTTTAGTTAAAGTTGGTTGATGATGATTGGTTTTAGTTGATATTGGTTGATGTTGAAGGTGATGATATTGATTTGAAGGTACAGGTGATAATTTGAAAAATACTGATTTTTGTAAGTTCGTTGTAAAAAGTGTAGTGATACAACAAAAGTTTACTGTAATTTTGGTATTGGTGTGTATATTTTAAATAATAGATAGATGAGAACTTGATTTTTTGATATTTAAAATATTGAAAAATAGATAATCTGGTGACACAAATGAGAAGTTTATGATTAATACGTTTTAAATACATTTAAAATCAGTTAAAATAATAGTAATAAGAAACAGAGGGATATTATGGAAATGAAGAATGTGTTTTCAGTTCTGCCAGATAATTTCTTTTCCGCTTTAACTGGAAAGTATTCACAATTAGTCGCAGAATGTATTACATTGTTATATCAAAAGACAAAAGCATCACATACATTTACATTAGAAAAAAACTTTATGGTTGATTTGTTAGATGACCATATTCAAAACAGTCATACAGTCGTTGAAGATGATGAAGATAAACAATTAAATAGTAAGGATGCAGCATCTTATATCATCAAAAAGTTAAAGGATTGTGGATGGATTGAAGAGGATTTAGGTAAGGATTATATGATGTACTATAGCATTAGTGATTATGCAATTGAAATTATTAAAACCTTATTAAACCTGACAAAAGATAATGAGCCTGAATATAGTGGGTATGTATATTTAATCTTTCATATGTTGAATAATTTTCAAGTTGAAAATGGATACATCACTTTAGAACAGATATATATTAATACAGAGGAATTATTTAGAAAATTATCCAATTTAAACACAAGTTTAAAAAAATATATTCAAAAATTAATGACAGGAAAAGATAAAGATAGTTTACATGCATTGTTAAACCAATTCTTAAATGATTTCCAAGCTAAAATTGTTGATAGAGCATACTATAATCTAATGACTAAAGATCATCCTGAAAAATATCGTCATTCCATTTTAAATAAATGTTATGAATTAAGAGAAGATGATATAGTACTTCAAAAGTTATGTAATCAAATGCAGGATACAAAGGATATTACTTCAGAAGAAGCATATGAACGAATTACTACATGGATAGAATATATCGTAGATAGTTTTGAATCGATTGGAGAAATTTTAGATTCTATCAACTCTCGTTTAAATCAATATATTAAAAGTGCAGTATCACGTATTACCTATTTATTAGGAGTTCAAGAAGACTTAGAAGGTCAATTGAATCGTATTATGAAGGCAATCAGTAAAGATGAAGTTGATATTTCATCCTCTGTTAAGATTCAAAATACAAGTATGATAAATGAAGATTCACTTTATGTTGAGAAAAAAATCAAAAAAGAGATAACTAAGCAATTTGTATCAGATACGGAATTTGATGAAGCTTATTTCCAAGATAAATTAGAAGCATTAAGTAAACAAAGTCGTTATGCTAAAAAAGCTATTGCGACATTTGTAGAACAGCAGTTAAACAATCGTTATAGTATGAAAGCGAGTGAATTAATCATAGAGGATTCCGATTTATACAGCTATCCTATTTTAATATTCTTATATGGATATAGCACGAATATGAACTATGATATCGAACCACTACAAAGTGATGTTCATAAGTTTTCACTACATTTTAAAGATTTCATTATAAGGAGAAAGTCATGAATAAGTTTCAAGCAGCAAGTAGATTTCAAACATCTTATGCAAGATTAAAAGAACAACAACAAGAAGATTTTTCACGATTAGCAAATAAATTATTATCTCAATGTTTAATCACAGCTAAAAAGGAAAAAACACGAAATGATTATTACGAAATCATTTCGATGCTTCCAATCTTTCAATACTATTTTGAAGTGATTGATTATGAATTACGAGTATATGAAAATGATGAAGTATTACATCTAGTCAACAGACATGGATATCATACCATTACTTTAAAGAAAGCCGAGAGTATTATCTTATTATCATTACGTAAGCTTTATTATTTAAAACAAAAAGAAATATCACTACATGATGAAATTATGATAAAAATGAATGACTTACACGAAGAACTCACTAGAACAGGATTATTTGAAAAAAGAATTCGTAAGGGTGAATTAAATGATATTATGAATAAATTTAAGCGTTTTAATCTCATTGATAATATCGGTAAATTTGAATTGGATGATACGATTGTCTGTATTTATCCAACAATCCTACATGTACTAGCTTATCAAGATATAAAAGAAATTGATGAAAAATTAAATACATATCAGAAAGGAGATGCAGAAGATGAAACAATTGAAGAAGATACGTTTGATTAACTGGCATTTCTTTCATGACCATACGATTGATTTAAATGGAAACATTTTATTAACAGGAGAAAACGGTTCGGGTAAATCAACTTTATTGGATGCGATTCAATTTGTCCTAACAGCAGGGAAAGCACGCTTTAATTTAGCAGCAAATGAAAATGCCAAACGTTCTTTAGAAAGTTATATGCGTGGAAAGACTGGTAGAGAAGGTGCTGAATATTTAAGGAATGGAGATGTAATATCACAAATTGCCCTTGAATATTATGATGATGTAGAAAAAGATAGCTTTGTGATTGGAGCATTATTAGAACTATCTAAAGGTGGAAAAGCACGTAAACGTTTTTATGTATTGCATCATTGTGGGTTAATTGATAAATTATTCATCGATGAACATCGACAAGTATTATCCTTTAAATTATTTCAAAGAGAATTGAAGGTTAGAAAAATCGTTAATGAAATCAGTGAAAAGCAATTTGATAGTCAGATGATGTTTCGTAATGTCTTAGGAGTATCTCGAAAATATCATACTTTATTACCAAAAGCATTGGCATTTCAACCAATCAATGATTTAAATAAATTTATCTTTGATTTCCTATTAAATGAAGATCCGATTCAATTAGATGGATTACGTGAAAATATTAGACAATATAGACATCTAGAAACAATTATGAAGGATCAAAAGAAACGATATGAAATGCTTCAAAGTTTAATGGGAACTTATGATAAATATCAAAAACAAGTAGAAAAGTTAGATAAGCAAAAACATTTATTGACAATGATCAATTATGAAAGCAATTTAAAAGAAAAAGATACTTTAGAACTTAGAAAAAATGAACATCAAAATCAAATCACTTTTTATCAACAACAAGCAAATCTTATTAAACAACAAATGGATAAGGTTGAGCAAGACTATATTGACACAAGGACTGCATTGAATGGAAATGATGGATATCGCTTATATGAAGAGTTAACCAAAAAACAAAAGCAATCAAATGATCAATATATTGAATTGAAAACACAATTTCAAGGATTTTGGAATGACTATCAAAAAGAATTAAAGTTATTAAGTGATTTAAGATATACCCATACACTTCCATTATCTAAAGACAAGTTATTAGAAAGTAAAGAATTATCCTTACAACTGCAACAGATGTGTCAACAGATGGAAGATAAAAAGAATCAAATGCTTTTAAGTCGAAGACAAAAAGAAACTCAGCGTGAGAGTTGTTCGGTAGAACTAAAAGATGTTCAAGAAGAAATAAAAGGTCTTCAAAATAAACAATTTACTTATTCTTTTGAATTAACGAAGTTAATAGACATATTAAAAACCCGTTTATATGAACATACAGGAGAACATGTAGAAATCAGACCATTTTGTGAATATCTTGAAATCAATGATGAGAAATGGAGAAATGCGGTAGAAGGTTACTTGAATACACAACGTTTTGATTTGATTGTAGAACCAAAATACTTTAATTTTTGTGCTCGTATTTATGAACGATATAAAGATGAACATAAAATCTATGGTGTTGGGGTTGTAAATACTGGAAAGCTACAAGTTGATGAAGTAAATGAACATTCTTTAGCTAGTAAAGTCGATGCGATTAATCCTTACGCTAGACAATATGCTAATATGTTAATGAATCGCGTAGATTTAGAAGAAGATGTTGAAAAGATGAAGGAACATAAAACCGCTATTACACCAAGCTGTATGATTTATCGTAATGTTACCTTAAGATCAATTCATCCTAAAATTTATACAAAACCTTATATTGGACAACAGGCAATTAAGATTCAATTAAGTCAAAAGAAAGAACGTGAAAAAGAACTTCAGGAAGAAATTAGTGTATTACGTAAATCGATTTATGATTATTCACGTCTAATTGATAAAATCACTAATTCTAAGCTTCGTGAATTAGAATATCAAAGCAAGACGATTCTAACTACTTATGTTCAGGTAGAAACAGAATTAAAAGAATTAAAGAAACGAATCGCAGAGATGAAAAAAGATGCCTCATGGATTACGTTGGAAGAACAAATCAATGTACTAGATGAGCGTCGTAAAAAGCTTCAATTAGAATTTAATGAACAAAATGGAAAAGTAAAAGAAAATGAATTTATGCTTGAAAGTGTATTGGATTCATTAGAAAAGATGCAAGAAGCATTAGCGGAAAGTCAAGTAAAATGGCATGCAGTAGAGGAACAATATCCTGAGTTATTACCAGATTTAAATCAAGAATATGATAAGCAAAGAAAAGCATATCGTAATGACTTTAAACGTATGATACAAGCTACTCAAGATCGTATTGTAAGATTTGAAGATCAACTACATATTTTCATTCGTGATGTCAAAGATTGTATGCATGAATATAATCAATATTCTTCACACGGATTAGGAGAAAGCTTAGAAGATATGGATCATTATCAAAATCAGTACTATAAATTAAAAGATATTGAATTAGATGAAACCTTACGTAAGATTACTGAAGCACAGGCAAAAGCAGAGTCTTCGTTCCAAGAGGATTTTATATCACGTTTAAGAGATAAGATCACCCATGCGAAGACTGAAATTAAAAAGCTGAACAACACCTTAAAAGAACGTTCCTTTAATGGCGAACGTTATGAATTTATCATCAATCCTAACAAAAATCCTGACTATAAACCATTTTATGATGTGATTATGAGTGGAGAAGATTATCATGCGAATTCCTTGTTTATGGATGAATTAAATGAAAGTAATCGTAATCTGATGCAGAAGTTATTTAATCAGTTATCTCATGCGGATACCAATGGAAAAAGTGAAAGTTTACTACATCAATATACGGATTATCGACAATATCTAAGCTATGATATTAAAATTCATCACGATGAAAATAGCTTTACTTTATTCTCAAAGGTAAGTAAAGAGAAAAGTGGTGGAGAAACACAGACACCATATTATGTAACAATTGCGGCCAGTTTTGAACAGTTATTACAGGTTAGAAGAATGCAGGCATCTAGTGGATGTCTAGTAATGTTAGATGAAGCATTCAATAATATGGATGAATCACGGATTGAGGCAATGATGCAATTTTATAGTGATTTAAATATTCAATTGTTAATTGCAGTACCTCCAAGTCGTATTCATACCATTGCGCCATATGCAGATACGGTGCTGACG
>JAXJYR010000220.1:0-1577 GCA_036306885.1 Longicatena sp. | reverse complement strand
GCTCCACCACCTAAAACACCAGCTGCCCCAGCAAGTGCTTCACCGATTGGAGAATCTTTCATTTTTCTTGATTTGTCATTCAGAGCTTTGTCAGCATCTTCAATTACAGACTGAACATGTTTTAAAGCATCTTGACTTTGAAATTTCATATCCTTTTTCTTTTTTACATACTCACCCATAAATATACCTCCATTATTTATATATATAATTATACACTTTATTGTCACATAGATAAACTATATTTAACAACATTATATACAACTATATAGTAGCATAATTAATTGTTTCATGCAATCGTTTGGTAGTATTTTAGTGAGGTGGGACTATGTACTTTAAAAGAATTGAAGATTTAAGAGTGGATCATGATTTAACGCAACAAAATATCGCTGATTTATTAAATTGTCAAAGAGAAGTATATCGTCGTTATGAAAAAGGGACACGTAGTATTCCAATTGATTTTTTAATCAAACTAGCGGAATATTATCAAGTAAGTGTAGATTATATCATTGGTAGAACTGATGTCAAAACAATGTATCCAAAGTCATCAAATAAGTGATGACTTTTTCTTTTGTGTGATAAAAAATACGCATAGTCTATGATATAATAGATACACTGAAAGGAAGTGATGTTATGTTTGATTTCAAAACACCATGTACATTAATCGCACCTGTACATTTACATCCTTATATTCGTCAAGAATTATTACTCCAAAATAAAGGTATATTAGGAGTTACATTATTAAGCTTAAATAGCTATTTAAAACAAGAATTAATGGAAGATCGTTTCGAACAAGAGCCGATTCTTTTTGAATATTTTCATTTGATGCAACAGCACCGTAATCAATTACATATTTTTAAAGATGCGGTGTTATCTTATACCTTCTTATCGCAATGTTACCAAGTGATTGAAGACTTAAAAAAATATCATATTGAAGTAGCTTCATTAAAAGAAGATACCAATAGTAATAAAGAACTAAAACAAATTCTTTCTTTACTTTATCCTATTCATACTCCTAGTGATCAAATGAATCGCTGTTTAGAAGGGATTTTTGCTACATCGCAAGAGCATGTATATATCTTAGATACGAATTATTCTTACTATCAAAATCAATTAGTTGAAAAGCTATATACATTAGGTGCTCATAAAATTACCTTCCCTGCCCAATGTGAAAGTAAAGTCTTATACTATGCCGTAAATAAGAAACAAGAGTGTGAAGCCTTAGCCCAACATATCTTAAAAAATGATTTGGATGCGGAAGATATCGCTGTGACATTATGTGATAAAGAATACGGGGTACTGCTAGAACAAGTATTTGAACATTACCAAATTCCGTATTGTAGCTTTGCGAAATCAAGCTGTAGTGGTACCATTTACGTTACCTTCATCGCCCTACTTCAATACTACCTAGAACCAAACCTAGAACATTTATTAAATGTTTTATCACGTAATGTATTCCAACACCAATATATTAAAGAATTCATTGATTACTTACGTATTTTTGAGGCAGATATTCACCAATCATTCTCCCATATTAGAAACCGTCATCAAAATGGGAATGTCGTAAATCAAATTGATTT
>JAXJYR010000219.1:0-3285 GCA_036306885.1 Longicatena sp. | reverse complement strand
GCATCTAATACTGTAGAAGAAAGTGTTGAAAAAGTAGCACCAGCCGTAACATTAAAAGCTGGAACAAAATCAGTTAAAGTTTCATGGAAAAAAGTGGAAGGTGTAACACACTACCAAGTTTACCGTGCAACAAGTAAAGATGGAAAATACACTAAACTTACTACAACAAAAGAATTAAGCTACACAGCTAAATCTTTAAGTAGTGGTAAAAAATACTTCTTCAAAGTACGTGGTTACAAAACTTACAAATCAGGAGAAGATATTAAATACGCAGTATACACTCCATACTCTACAATTAAATACGCTACAGCGAAATAGTAAAAAATGGAAGGTGCAAAAAAATTGCACCTTCTTTTTTACTATTTCTTAGATAAATATCTTGTCAAATAAGATAAAATGATATAAAGTATTGTGGGCAATTTAGAAATGGAGAAATTTTGAATGCGATATTACGTTGTAGCAGATATACATGGATTCTATACAGAGTTCAAACAAGCATTAGAAGAAAAAGGATTTTTTGAAGATACACAACCACATAAATTAATTGTATGTGGAGATTTATATGACCGTGGAAGTGAAGCACAGGAATTACAATCATTTATTTTAGATTTAATGGCAAAGGATGAAGTGATTTTAATTCAAGGAAATCATGAAGATTTATCCTTACAATTGTTAAATGATTGGCATCGTGGAGCTTTTCTACAGGCACATCATCACTCAAATGGAACACTTGATACATTAACACAGTTAACAGGATGTACGGTAACAGATATGTTTCTAAAAACTGATGAGGTTGGACATAAATACTTACATAACAATTTTATTCAAAAAATTATTCCCTCAATGTTAGATTACTATGAAACAAATCGTTATATTTTCGTACATGGTTGGATTCCTTGTCAGTATGATCGTGAAGCCAAAACATATGAGATGATAAAAGATTGGCGTAATGCCACTAAAGAACAATGGAATGAAGCACGCTGGATCAATGGAATGGAAGCAGCATATCATGGAATTGTAGATGAGGCTAAGACAATTGTATGTGGACATTGGCATACTTCATTTGGTCATAGCAAATATGAACAAGATGGAAGTGAATATGATGAAGACGCAAACTTTAAACCATATTATGCAAATGGTATCGTTGCATTAGATGGCTGTACTGCTAAATCTAAAATTGTAAACTGTATTGTAATTGAAGATTGATAATTTATGTCAGAATATGTGATTTTCTGACATTTTTTTTTCTTTCATTGACACAACTTCCTAATCTTATTTAAAATAGAATAAACGAATAAAAGGAGGAAATTTATGAAAACATTTATGAAGAAAATCTTTTGCGTGATGTTATCATGTTTCATGGCTTTTAGCTCATTACATCTTATTGAAGCGAAGCAAGAAGCAGATTATATTATCAACGTATTAGATTATGGAGCTGATCCTAATGGTATTTCTGATAGCACTATTGCATTTCAAAATGCCTTAGCCGCAGCCAAAGAGTTAGAAGCAGATGATGTGGTAGTTCAACTTGAAATTCCATATGGGGAATATCATATTTATAAGGACTACGCTTCTAAACGTGAATATCACACATCAAATACAAACAGTATTGAACATCCAATTAAGACAATAGGGTTCTTAATTGAAGACCACAAAAATTTAGTTGTGGAAGGAAACAATTCTGTATTAATGATGCATGGGAATATGATGGCCTTTGCGATTGTTCATTCAGAAAATATTACTGTTAATGATTTTGGATGGGATTTTGCAGTTCCAACTGTATCAGAAATGACGATTACAGGTATGGGTAATGCGAATGGAAAAGCTTATACGGATTATTATATTCCAGCATGTTTCCCTTATGAAATTTCAGGAAATAGTATCATTTGGAATGGTGGGACATCGCCATATACAGGAGAATACTACTGGACACAAAGAAATGAACATAATACATATGGTATTATTATCCACAACCCCGATTTAGAACTTACTGCAAACTATGCAGTAGGTGGAAATACACCATTTGGTGGGGTTTCATCAATTGAAAAAATTGAAAATGGAGTACGTATTTACTATAATTCTCGTCCAAATAACCAAGTGTTAGGGGCTGTTTATGAATTATGTGGTTCAAGTGTTCGTGAAACAGCTGGAGCATTTACTTGGGAGAGTAAAAACGTAACTTGTAACAATGTGTCTGTACACTATATGCACGGATTTGGTTGGTTAATGCAAATGAGTGAAGATTTATACTACTATAACTGTAACTTTATGCCTCGTAAAAACTCAGGACATATCACAGTAAGTTTTGCGGATATTTTACATGCATCTGGTTCAAAAGGGGATATCGTTATTGATGGATGTCAATTCTCAAACTCTCATGATGATCCAATTAACTTACATGGTACCTTTACACGTGTAGAATCAATCAATTCTTCTAACAATACTGCAACCTTAAAATATATTCATGCTCAACAAGGTGGATTCCCTCAATATCATGTAGGAGATAAAGTTCAATTCTTTACACGTGACACATTACAATCTACCGACAATGAAAAACAATATACAGTAGCAGAAGTTTTATCAAATCCAGGGGAAAATGGAAATGACTTACGTACGATGGTGGTACGTTTTGAAGAAAGCTTACCTTCTAATTTAACCGAACGTGTATCAGGAGAACCACGCTATGTAGCTGAAAACGTAACTTATGCACCAAAGGTTACGATTCGTAATTCAACTTTTAAAAATGTTCCAACGCGTGGAATTCTATGTACAACAAGAAATGAAGTTATTATTGAAAACAACGTATTCTTAAATATGTCAATGGCAACTATTTTCTTATCAAATGACTCAAACCAATGGTATGAATCTGGTCCAATTCGTAATATGACCATTCGTGGAAATACATTCTATATTAAAAATAAAAGCTATCCAGGATGGAGTAGTAAACCTGCGATTTTAATTCATCCAGTCGTGAAATCAAATTCGCGTCCAGCTAAAAATCAACCAGTTCATAAAAACATTACAATTGATGGAAATACTTTCTATATGGAAAATGATATGGTTGTCCAAGCAGAATGTGTTGAAAATTTAACAATTACAAATAACAAAATTTTAAGACGTTATCCAAATGTAAATTTAACATTAAGTGCTCCTCAATCTAACTTGTCAGCGAACACGACAATGCAATTAAACTTAAATGCAACAGGAAGTCTTCAAAATGATAGTGCTGTAGCACAAAATGTATATAACTTAACAAACTGTTCAAATGTAACAATTTCAGGAAAT
>JAXJYR010000218.1:0-11125 GCA_036306885.1 Longicatena sp. | reverse complement strand
CCTTTAGTGGGGCAGATTATGTCATTGTGTCTACGCCAACCAACTATGATGAAAACAGTGATTATTTCGACACAAGTGCAGTAGAAGCAGTTATTGAAGAAGTATTAAAATATAACCAACACTGTCATATTGTCATCAAAAGTACGATACCAGTCGGTTATGTCGAAAAAATACGAGTAAAATATCAAACAAATCGTATTTTCTTTTCGCCTGAGTTTTTACGCGAAGGAAGTGCATTATATGACAATCTATATCCATCACGCATTGTCGTAGGAGATCAAAGCAAAGCTGCCCAAGACTTTGCTCATTTATTATTAGAAGGGGCAAAGAAAAAAGATGTACCGGTTTTATTAACGAACCCAACGGAAGCAGAAGCAATTAAGTTATTTGCCAATACTTATTTAGCGATGCGGGTTGCCTATTTTAATGAAATTGATACATATTGTGAAATGAAAAACTTAAATACGAAAGCGATTATTGAAGGAATTGGATATGATGAACGCATTGGTTCGCATTACAATAATCCAAGCTTTGGATATGGAGGATATTGTTTACCAAAGGATACCAAACAATTAAAAGCGAACTATCATGGTATTCCCCAGGAAATGATTTCAGCAATTGTCGATGCCAATTCAGTGCGTAAACAACATATTGCGGAAATGATTTTACAACGACAACCTAAGACTGTGGGAATTTATCGTTTAGCGATGAAGAAAAACTCAGATAACTTTCGTAAAAGTGCCATCTTAGATGTGATTGACTTATTAAAGGGTCATTGTGAAATTATCATTTATGAACCACATTTAAAAGAAGACATCGCCGGGACAAGAGTCGAAAAGAACTTAGATACCTTCAAACAACAAAGTGATGTCATTGTGGTGAATCGTTTTGATGAATGCTTAGAAGATGTAAAGGAAAAATTATATACAAGAGATATTTATGAAAGAGATTAAAGATGTACAAGTATTGGTTACTACGATGCATTGTCGTAATGTGAGTGCATTACTACAACAAATGAATGTGAAAAATGCCATGGTAGGAAACCAAACCGATAAAAACTTAATATATGAAGTAGACGGAACGACAGTCTATGATTTCCAAGAAAAAGGAGTTGGCTTAAATCGTAATAACCTATGGATGAGAACGGAAGCTGACTATGTGTTATTTGGAGATGATGACTTAGTTTATGTCGATGATTATGAAGAAAAAGTACGCAAGGCATTTGCGAAATACCCAGATGCGGATGTGATTGTGTTTAACCTAGAAGAAAGTAAAAAAGAACGTTATGTCATTGAAAATGATTTTAAAGTAAAATGGCATAACTTTATGCGCTTTGGGGCAGCACGTATTGCGGTGAAGACAAGTTCTTTACGTTTACATGGAATCTTATTTAATACTAGCTTTGGAGGAGGAACTCCACATTCTAATGGTGAAGATACCTTATTTTTAGCCGATTGTTTAAAGGCAAAATTACATGTACATGCTGTCAGTGAAACGATTGCCAAGCTAACTGAAACACGGGCATCGACATGGTTTAAAGGCTTTAATAAAAAATATTTATATGATAAAGGCATTTTATACTATGTAATGTCACCAAAATGGTACGGGTTCTTGAACCTACAAGATGCCCTTCGTCATCATCGAAGCTATGGGACAAGCTTTTCATCTTGTCTCAAAGAAATGAAAAAAGGTAGTGCTTATGCAAAATCAAAAGGAAAAGTTCTTTAGTATTATCATTCCTGTTTATCAGGTGGAACCATACTTACAAGAATGTATCGAATCGGTATTAACCCAAAGCTTTACTGATTATGAAATCATTTTAATCAATGATGGAAGTCGTGATCAAAGTCCACTGATTTGTGATGAATATGCATCAAAATATGATTTTATTCATGTTATTCATAAACAAAACCAAGGACTGAGTGCTGCCAGAAATGATGGAATCCAAAAGGCAAAGGGAACCTATGTCTTATTTTTAGACAGTGATGATACTTTAATGGAGGAAGCTTTGATGCAATTACATCAACGTATCCAAGCGCATCCTGAAGTAGAAGTGGTGACTGGTTTAATGGATTCAGAAATTGTGGTGAAACATACCAACCAATCTAACCAACCATTAAGTGGGTTAATCTTCATGAAAGAAGAATATGAAGCTCAAACAATGTCGAATGCGGCTTGTCTATATATTTATCAAAAGGCCTTTTTAACTCAACATCAATTACGCTTTAAGGTAGGAGTGCATCATGAAGATGAAGACTTTACCCCTAAAGCTTTATTAAAAGCACAGGCGTTATTACCCACAGATGTGATGTTTTATCATTATCGTGTGAATGAACAATCGATTACCACAACTAAGAAAAACTTTGATAAAAACTTTAGAGATTTATGTGGAATTCTCAAAGAATTAGAAGGTTTATATGGTGAAGTGGAAGATGAAGCTACAAGAAAAGTATTAATGCAATCTCTATTAGAAAAATACTTATATTCCTTTGCGAAGGCAAAAGGATACCAAGAACATTTAAAAGATGCGAGAATGGATGACTTTGTGAAACACAAGGCCATCAGCTTAAAAAATAAACTGAAAGTATTACTATATTTAATCAATAAGAAATGGTACTGTAAGCTTTCAGGAAACTAGGAGGAATTTATGAATCTATCCATCATTATTGCGATTTACCAAATTGAAAAAGTATTAGATGATTGTCTAAACTCTATTTACCAACAACTAGCAGACAATGATATCGAAGTTTTAATGGTGAATGATGGAAGTAAAGATCACTGTGAAGATATTTGTCTGAGCTATGCGCAAAAAGATTCACGTTTTATTTATCATAAAAAAGAAAATGGGGGATTAAGTGATGCCCGCAATTATGGATTATCACATGCTAGTAAAGATTATATTTGGTTTGTCGATGGTGATGATGTATTAGAAAAAGATGCCTTCATGAAATTAAAACAATTGATGAATATCGACTGGGATGTCTTATATTTTGATTATTGTGAATTTGAAGGAAGAACTTCTCTTTTTTCCATTCATGAAGTAGAAGGGTGGAAAAGTGGTAAGGAATATTTATTAAGTCCACCGAATGCCTGGAATAAAATTATTAAAAAAAGCTTATTAGCACAGGAACAATTTCAATTTCCTAAAGGAATTTGGTATGAAGATCGTGCCACTGCGGCCATTCATGTAAGCTATAGTGATAAACTATACTATAGTAAAGAAGTACTATACAAGTATCGTGTACGTCAAGAATCCTTGATGAATCAAAGTCAATATAATGAGCGAATGCTTGATATTATTACCGCAATTGAAATGATGCATGCCCAAGCAGGTACACAATATCACGATGAATGTGAATCAAATGCCATTGGAAATCTATTATACCAAAGTGCTTTTCGCTTATTACCATTCCAAAGAATTCTAGAATTAAATCAATGTGTGGATACTTGTAAGAGTTTATATCCACATTGTGAAGATAACCCATATTTAAAAAATAGAAGTAAATTATATCGATTTACCATTCACTGTATCTTAAAGAAACGCTACAAATTGGTAAATCTGATTCGTTATATTTATCAGAAAGGAGGAGCGCGATGAACCAAGTGATTGCCGTAGTTGTAACCTACAATCGTAAAGAATTATTAAAAGAAGCACTAGAGCATTTATTTAATCAAACTGCTCCTTTAGATATTTTAGTCGTAGATAATGCCTCTAGCGATGGAACACAAGAGATGTTAACACCATATATTGAAGCCCAACAAATTCAATACTACAATACCCAAAAAAACCTTGGTGGTGCTGGAGGGTTTCATATCGGAACGAAATTAGCTGTCCAACAAGGATATGACTATATATGGTTAATGGATGATGATACGATGGCGCAAAATGATGCCCTAGCTAAATTAATCAAAGCCAAAGATATTGTTGGGGAATTTGGTTTTCTAGCTAGTGATGTAAGATGGATGGATGACACCCCATGTGTGATGAATGTCCCTAATGTCGATGGAAACTGGAACCAAAGTATCGAATATCTGCGACAAGGATATTTACGCGTCAAACACTCAAGCTTTGTGTCATGCTTTGTCAATGCGAAGGTGGTCAAAGAATTAGGATTACCGATTAAAGAATTCTTTATTTGGGGAGATGATAGTGAATATACCCGCAGAATCTCTTTAAAATATCCATGTTACTTTGTATCTGATAGTAAAGTGGTTCATAAAATCAAACAAAATATCGCCGTTGATATTATTCAAGAGACAAGTGATCGTTTAATGCGTTATGAATATGCATATCGCAACCAATACTATGTCATCTGTATGGATGGATTTAAGAAAGATAAACTATACTATCACTATAAAACACTATTAGATATTGTGAAGGTACTGAAGTCAAATACACCATATAAAAAGAAAAAAGTAAAATTGATTTGGAAAAGCTGGCGTGCAGCTAGAAAATTCAAACCAGTAATTGAATATGTGAAGGATGATCAAGAATGAAAAAAAGTGTCATAGGAAACTATTTATTGAACTTATTTTATCAAATCTTAGTCATCGCCCTACCCTTAATTACGACACCATATGTATCGAATATCTTTGTCCCAGAAGTATTTGGAAGTTATACCTATACGCAATCCTATGTGACGTACTTTACCTTACTAGGGTGTATTGGGATTGGATTATATGGACAAAGAGAAATTGCCTATGTGCAAGATGATCAAGAAAAAAGAAGTAAACTATTATTTGAACTAGTAAGCTTAAAAGCAATTACGATTAGTATTGCGTTAGCTTGTTACCTCGTATTCGTAGGAATTTATCAAACCTATCTCACTTTATTTTTGATTCAATGTATCGACATTATCGCCAATATGTTTGATATTAACTTTTTCTATCAAGGAATGGAAAATTTTAAACGTATTGTGTCGCGGAATATTTTGATTCGTATCATTGGAATTATTTGTGTCTTTACCCTTGTAAAGCATGAAAGTGATTTATATTTATATGTAATCATTCAAAGTTTATCTTTATTAGGTGGAAACCTATTAATGTGGTGTTCTTTGAAGAAATATATTGTGAAGGTAAAAAGTAAGTTAGAAATTAAAAAACATTTTAAACCGACTTTAATCTTATTTTTACCGCAAATTGCCGTATCGATTTATACCGTATTAGATCGTACGATGATTGGATTATTAAGTGATACTGCCCAATGTGGACTATATGAACAAGCGCAAAAAATAGTAAAGCTAGCTTTAACCATTGTGACATCCCTAGGAACGGTCATGTTACCTAGAATTGCGGCAATGTATTCACAGGATCATCAAGAAAAGATTGTGGAGTATATTTATACTTCATTACGTTTTATTTTAATGATTGCGATTGCGATGACTTTTGGATTAATCGCTGTCGCAGATAACTTGATTCCATGGTTTTTAGATGAAACATATTTAGGAAGTATTCCGATTTTAAGAATTTCTGCACCTTTATGTATCCTTATTGGTATTTCCAATGTAATAGGTCTACAATTCTTATTACCAACGAAAAAACAAAAGGAATATACGTTATCAACTATTTTTGGTTCATTAGTGAATGTTTGTGTGAACTTTCTATTGATTCCTAGTTTACTCGCAAGTGGGGCTGCTTTGGCAAGTATTATTGCGGAGGCTGCCGTAACCATTTCACAATTATATTTTGTGAAAGATGAAATTCATTTTATGAAAGTATTAAATCAATGTAAATTTTATGTACTAGGGGCAATTTTAATGTTTATTGTGGTTTATCCATGCGCTAGCTATTTAGCTCCTAGTATGGTCAATACTTTACTATGTGCCTGCATAGGAGTCATCGTTTATTTTGTGGTGTTAATCGTATGTAGAGAACCATTGATCTATGATTTTTTAAATAAATTAAAAAGAAAGGAGTGCTAATATGTATAAATTTTGTGTGGTAGGAAGTGGACTAGCTGGATGTAGTATGGCCCGTTTACTTGCGGAAAAATACCAAGAAAAAGTATTAGTACTTGAAAAAAGAAATCATATCGGTGGAAATGCCTATGATTGTTATAACGAGGAAGGAATTTTAATTCATCAATATGGACCACATATTTATCATACAAATCATGAAGACGTACATACCTTTTTATCACGCTTTACTGATTGGATAGATTATGAACATCGGGTTCTAAGTAAAGTTGGAGAAAAATATGTACCGATGCCAATTAGTATTGAAACAATTAATGCTTTATATGATGTCAATTATGATGAAGCACAATTTGAAGCATATTTAAATAAAGTAAAGCTTCCGATTGCGGAAATTCAAACGAGTGAAGATGTGGTTTTATCGCAAGCGGGAGTAGATATCTATGAAAAATTATTCAAAGGCTATACGACCAAACAATGGGGAGTATCACCAGCAGAATTAGATTCTAGTGTGATTTCCCGTATTCCATTTAGAAAAAACTATGATACTCGTTATTTTAGTGATACTTACCAAGGAATGCCCAAAGAAGGTTATACGAAGATGATGGCACAAATGTTAGATCATCCTTGTATCGAAGTAAGATTAAATACGGATTTTCAAAAAGTAAAAGCCGACTTAAACTATGAAACCTTAATTTATACAGGGCCAATTGATGAATATTTCGATTATGCCTATGGAAAGCTATTATATCGTTCTTTACGTTTTTCATTTGAAACTTATCCGATAGAAAGCTATCAAAGCGTCGCAGTAGTGAATTATCCCAATGATGAAGACTTTACGCGTATTAGTGAATTTAAAAAGATGACAATGCAGGATCATCCTTACACAACCATTGTGAAGGAATATCCTTGTTTTAGCGATGAACCATTTTATCCATATCCAACGCTACAAAATAAAGTGAATTTTGAGCCTTATGCACAGGCAATGCGTAACGAAGAAAACGTTATTTTTATCGGAAGATTAGCGGAATATCGTTATTATAATATGGATGCTGTGGTCAAAAGAGCATTAGAATTGGTGGAGTCATTATGATAAATTGGATGAAGAAACATCCTTTTGTGATGTGTTTATTATTTCAATGTATTTTACTTACTTTATATTTATTAAGTGGTACGATGAAATATGAAGTATCAGATGATTTTATGATGCAACTCATGGTATCAGGTGCATATGGTACAGGGGCGAGTGATATGATGTTTACATCGCCATTATTAGCGATGACATTAAGCTGGCTCTACCAAACGTTTCCTTTTGTGAATTGGTATTTCTACTTTCAGGCAAGCATGATTATGTTGTCGCTAAGTGTGATTTCCTATGTCTTTATCAAAGAAAAAAGACATCCTTTACTACAATCATTGTTATGGGCATTATTACTATTTGTCGCTAAGGATTTTTATCAGTTAATGCAATTTACGAAAACGGCAACGATTTTGTTATGTGCTGCCTGTATCCTTGCGATTTATGCCATGAAACAAGATAAGAAATTATTAATACCGGCGATTTTCTTTTTAATCGTGGGAATGATGTTACGTTTAAAATGTATCTATATGGCAGGGCCGGCCTTGGCTGTCTATGTTTTATTTGAGCTTATCGAACATCGCCATGATTTGTTAGATGCATTGAAACCATATATTTTATTAGGTCTATGTGCAGTACTATGTTATGGTGGAGTTGTAGTAAGTAATGACTATTGGGAAGTGAAAAATGATTTAGTTGCCTATGATGCGTTTAATCATGAACGAGTTGCGATTAATGATGTGAAGGCTGTACCATATGAACAAATTAAAGCTGAACTAGATCAAATCAATATTACCGAAAATGATTATCAAATGTTATTGTCATGGAATTTTGGCGATGAGGCATACTTTGATACTGAAACGATGAAACAGGTAGCGGATATTATGGCGAAGCATCAAAGTCATTCATTAAAAGATGCACTGTACTCCATGATTCAAAGACAATATTGGACCTATTTGATTTTCTGGTTTGTGGTAGTAAGCGTAGGAATTTGTATGTTATGGTTCCATAGTATTCCCCAAGCGTTAATGATGGGGGCAACTGGAGTATTATTATTACTATTAAATGCTTATGTATCACGTAATGTATATCGTGTCGAAGTATCAACTTTTGTCGCATGTATCATCTTCTTCTTTTATATGTTGAAGAATCCACGAAAGATGGATGCATCTAAACTATGTTATCTTCCAGCCTTATGTATGCTGGTAGCGACATTAGTAGGGATGGTGCCTGTACATGCACAAGAAAATTATGATGTAATGAACGCCTCATGGGATAATAGCTTAAAGAAATATCAAGTAAGCTTTCGCCAAACACCTTTAAAGATTGTGGAAGAAATGGAAACAAATCCGCAAAATACTTATGTATTAGGATTTCAATCTTGTATTCAATCGTTCTATTTACACTATGATCCAGTCTTAGATAATGGTGCATCATTATTTCAAAATGCCATTTATTTAGGTGGGGTTGATTTTCAACATCCATTACGTAATGCATGGTTAAACCAGCATCATATTGACAATACAATGCAAGCATTACTACAAGATAACGTCTATTTTGTCGAACATAAAACCCAACAACAAATCCTTACGTTCTTACAAGAACATTATGATGCATCTATCACAATGGAGCTTGTCAAAGAAGAAGATGGATATCAAATATGGAAATTTAAACAACCAGAGTAACATCTGGTTTTTTTGATAGAAAAGTGGGATATTTTAAAAAGTCCCTTGAAAAAGTTGGATATTTCAAAAAAAGTCCCTTGAAAAAGTTGTGGATTTTAAAAAAAAGTCCCTTGAAAAAGTTGTTTATGTGGTATAATACAATTACAAAGGGGGATAATTTTCATGAGATTAAAACGTAAAATTGAACAACAATTTATCACTTGGAAAGAACAAGAAAATCATAAACCTTTGATTGTAAAGGGATGTCGTCAATGTGGTAAAACATATTCCGTGTTAGAATTTGCGAAGGCCAATTATAAACATGTCATTTATTTGAATTTTTTTGAAAATCCAAATTATGCATCAATCTTCGATGGTTCTTTAAACGTTGATTATATAATGTTGATGATGAGAGCCTTATTAGGAGATAAAGGAACTTTTGAAGAGGGTAATACAATCATTGTGTTAGATGAAATTCAAGAATGTCCTCAAGCTCGTACCGCATTGAAGTTTTTCCATTTAGATGGAAGATATGATGTGATTGCGACTGGATCATTGTTAGGTGTTAGTGGATATCGAGATAACCCGAGTTCAATACCGGTCGGATATGAAACGATGATGGAAATGCATCCAATGGATTTTGAAGAATTCTTATGGGCGAATCAAATATCTGAACCATTGATTCAATTGCTTCAACAGCATCTGATGAGTGAACAACCAATTCCTGAAGCATTACATCAAAAAATGCGCGAATTATTACTACAATATATTGTGGTTGGAGGGATGCCAGATGTTGTAAAAACGTTTGTTAGTACACATCAAATGAACGAAGTTTTAAAATTACAAAGAGATATTGTTCGATCATATGAAGATGATATGGTAAAATATGCTACTCAAAAAGATAAGCCTCTAATTAAAGCATGTTTTCAATCGATACCTAAACAACTAAGTAAAGAAAATAAAAAATTTCAATATTCAACAGTTAAGAAAGGAACAACAGCTTCAACTTATCAAGGAAGCATTCAATGGATTGAAGATGCAGGAATCATATGTCGTTGTCATAACTTAAATCAATTAGAATTACCTTTATCAGGTAATGTCATAGATGATGTATTTAAAATTTATATGAAAGATTGTGGTTTGTTTGTAAGTATGTTAGAAGATGGAACGCAATACGATATTCTACAAGGAAATCTCTATGGATATAAAGGCGCAATCTTTGAAAACTTGATTGCAGATATTTTCTCAAAGATGGGAAGAAAACTTTATTATTTCCGTAAAGATTCTGGTTTAGAAGTGGATTTTATCATTCGCTATAAAGGAAAATCAACACTCGTTGAAGTAAAGGCGAATAGTGGAAACATAAAAAGTACCAAAACAATTTTAAAGCATGAAGAAAAATACCATGTTACAAATGCAATTAAATTAGGAAACTATAATATCGGAAGAAAAGATCAAATATTAACACTTCCTTTATACATGGCGTTTCTATTGAAAGAATACTAATTGAATATAATGTGAAATATTCTTTTTTTGAATAGAATGATTGAAGTTTTGCATAATAGTTTTTATAATAAACAATGGAAGGTGATACAGATGTATTTTGATTTTACTTATTTATTAGTCGTTGCAGGGGCATTATTATGTACGTTAGCCTCTACTAATGTGAGTTCGACTTTTCAAAAATATAGTCGTGAATTTAGTGGTAGAGGAATGCGTGCGGAAGATGTCGCAAAGCATATCTTAAATTCTGCAGGTATTTTTGATGTGAGAGTAGAACGTATTGCGGGAAATTTAACAGACCATTATTCACCAAATGAAAAAGTATTACGTTTATCAGATAGTGTATATGGTTCTACGTCGATTGCGGCAATTGGAGTAGCGGCCCATGAATGTGGACATGCGATTCAACATCAAGTGAATTATGGACCTTTACAATTACGCTCTATTGCAGTACCAGTCGCAAACATTGGATCTAAATTATATTGGCCAGTTATTATCATTGGTTTATTAATGGGATTTCCAACTATCGCAAAACTGGGAGTTTTCCTATTTATGTTTGTAGTATTCTTTCAATTAATTACATTACCAGTTGAATTCAATGCGTCAAAACGTGCTTTACAAATTTTACGTAATGATAATATCCTAGTGAGTAATGAATTAGGTGCGGCACGTAAAGTATTAAATGCGGCAGCCTTAACCTATGTGGCGTCGCTAGTGTCATCTTTATTGACAATGCTACGTTTAATTTTAATTACTAGAAGATCAGATCGTTCTTAAGACACTCGAAAGAGTGTTTTTTTTTAACTGAAAGCATTGTCGAAAACGCTTACTTTCACTATAATTAAGTAGATAAGGAGGGATACTTATGAGTATTTTGAAAAAAACTTTTAAAGTATTGTTGTGTGCAATGATGTGTTTTGCATCTATGACAATGCTGGAAGCTGAAGTAGAAGCGATTAACGTTGCGG
>JAXJYR010000217.1:0-8184 GCA_036306885.1 Longicatena sp. | reverse complement strand
TAATTCAACAAGAAATTGAAGATTTATTCATTGGATTAGGATATTCTATCGCCGAAGGTCCAGAAGTAGAATTGGATGAATACAACTTCGAACGTGCAAACATTCCAAAGGATCACCCTGCACGTGATATGCAAGATACTTTCTACATTAGTGATGAAACATTAATGAGAACACATACAACTGCAGTACAAATGCGTGTATTAGAAGAATATGCAAAAGCTGGTCAACAATTACCAATCAAAGTAATTTGTCCAGGTAAAGTATACCGTCGTGATGATGATGATGCGACACACTCTCACCAATTTATGCAATGTGAAGGATTAGTTGTGGCTGAACACATCACAATGTCTGATTTAAAAGGTACTTTATTATTCTTAGCGCAAAAAATGTTTGGGGAAAGTCGTACGATTCGTTTCCGTCCAAGCTACTTCCAATTTACAGAACCATCTGTAGAAGTAGACGTAAGCTGTCACGTATGTGGTGGTAAAGGATGTTCAGTATGTAAAGGTACTGGATGGATTGAAATTTTAGGTGCTGGTATGGTACATCCAAATGTACTTAGAATGGCTGGATTCGACCCAGAAAAATGCAGTGGATTTGCGTTTGGGGTAGGAATGGAACGTGTCGCAATGTTGAAATATGGAATTCGTGACATTCGTGACTTTTATACAAATGACGTGCGTTTCTTAAAAACGTTCTCTCGTTTTGAATAGGAGGTACTCACATGATTATTAGTAGAAAATGGTTAAGTCAATATATGGATTTAAGCGATTTATCAATGGAAGAAATCGCTGATCGTATTACCAATGCAGGACTAGAAGTAGAAGGTCTTGAATATTTAGCAAGCGCAACTAATCTAACAATTGGATATGTTGAAAGTTGCGTTGATCACCCAGATAGTGATCATTTACATGTTTGTCAAGTAAACTTAGGTGATATTACGACACAAATCGTTTGTGGTGCGCCAAATGTTGCGGCTGGACAAAAAGTAATCGTTGCCAAACCAGGGGCAAAACTTCCTGGTGGAGAAATCAAACACGGTGTCATTCGTGGTCAAGAGAGTAATGGAATGATTTGTTCCTTATTAGAACTTGGTGTGGATGCTCACATGTTAAGTGACGAACAAAAAAATGGAATTGAAGTATTAGATGCAGATGCACCAGTAGGTTGCGATGATGTATTAGGATACTTAGGATTAGATGATGCTATTTTAGACGTAGGATTAACACCAAATCGTAACGACTGTATGGCTGCATGGTCAATGGCACTTGAAACAGGAGCTATCCTAAACAAAGAAACAACGATTCCTTACAATACAGGAGCTGCAAATGAAGGGAATGCAACATCATTAAAAGTTGCGTCTGAAACAGCAAAATGTCCTTTATTCTTAGGAAAAGTAATTAATGAAGTTACAATTAAACCATCACCAAAATGGATGCAAAACCTATTACAAGCAGCAGGTGTAAAATCAATTAATAACGTTGTGGACATCAGTAACATTGTAATGTTAGAAACAGGTCAACCTTTACACTTCTATGATTTAGCTGATATTCCAGCCCAAGAAATTACGGTTAAAGATGGACAAAACGTAAAATATACAGCATTAGATGGTGAAGAATACGATATCATTGAAGATGATATTATGATTACTACAGAAGGTAAACCAATTGGTATTGCTGGTATTATGGGTGGAGATGACTCAAAAATTAAAGATACAACAAAAGGTATTATTATTGAGGCAGCTTCATTTAACCACGTATCAATTCGTAACACTGCACGTCGTTTAAACCTAAATACAGATGCAAGTGTACGTTTCCAAAAAGGAATTGAACCATTAGCTGCTCAAAAAGCAATGGATCGTTGTGTTGCCTTATTAATTGAATATGCAGATGCGAAAGGATTAGAAGAAACAGTTGTGTTTGGAGAAACAAACTATGAAGCTAAAAACTTTAACGTATCTTTACAACGTATTAACTACATGTTGGGTACAGATTTTGATGAAGCTGAAGTAGTAGATGTATTAACACGTTTACACATGCAACCTCAAAAACAAGGGGAAGAAATCAATGTGACAATTCCAAGCTATCGTACCGACATTTCAATGGAAGCAGATATTGCGGAAGAAATTATTCGTATTATTGGATATGATCGTTTACCAAGTACACTACCATACATGAGTGCAACATTGGGAACGTTAACACCACGTCAAAAACTACGTCGTAAATTACGCAGTATGCTTTCTAACAATGGATATAACGAAGCAGTAACATACTCATTGATTTCTAAATCAACATTAGAAGATGCAGTATTACCATTATCTGAAGAAGTAGTGGAATTAGCTTCTCCAATGAGTGAAGATCGTCGTTATGTACGTAACTCTTTATTACCTTCATTGTTATCTAGTGTGGCATACAACCAAGCTCGTAACCAAAAAGACATCGCTTTATTTGAAATTGCGAATGTATATGGTAAAGAACAATATGCAGAACACTTAGTAATTGCCGCAAGTGGAGCATTGACAAGAAACCGTTGGAAAAAATTCAGTGTTGATGTAGATTTCTATACAATCAAAGGATTAATTTTAACTGTGCTTGAAGCTTTAGGATTTAGTGGGAACCGTGTAATGATTAAAGAAAACACAATGGATACCAAAAACTTCCACCCATATCGTTCTGCTGTAATTTACTTAGGAAAAACAGTTTTAGGTATTTTTGGGGAAATTCATCCATCAATCGCCAAAAAATATGGTATTGAGCCAACTATTGCGGCTGAATTAGACTTAGAAGTTTTATTATCAAATAAAGCAAGTAAAGTTAAATTTGAGGAAGTATCTAAATATCCAGCTGTAAGTCGTGACTTAGCGATGGTTGTAGCTGAAAATGTAAAAGTAGAAAAAATCATCGCTGGAATTCGTAAAAATGGTAAATTAGGTAAAGAAAATATTATTAAATCAGTAGAAGTGTTTGATGTTTATACAGGAGAACACGTTGAAAAAGGATTTAAATCAATTGCGTTAAGTATGGTATTCCAATCTTTTGAAAAAACATTGAAAGACCAAGAAATTAATACTATTTTCAACCAAATTATTGAAACCTTAGAAAAAGAAGTAAACGCCCAACTTCGTAAATAAAAAAATGGCAGATGTTCAAATAGAGCATCTGCATTTTTTTATATTTGTTTTAGTTTTAAAATAATGATTTCTGGTGGGGCAAATAAGCGCATATCAATGTTAATGGTACCTAATCCATTACTGATATATAATTTGGTTTGGTTGATTTGATAAGCCCCGTGATAATATTTGGTTGCCCCTTCTTGATGAACCATCCCACCTAATATCGGTAAATAGATTTGACCTCCTAATGAATGTCCAGAAAGAATGACATCGAAATTACTGATTTCAATTGTACCTTGTTGGATGAAATCAGGACAATGTGTTACTAATAAGTGAAATTTTTCTTTTTCTAATTGTGAACTATAACTACTGATATCTACATCATTGTTGATATAGGCATCTACTCCAATTAGCGATAGGGAATCACTATGTTGTGAGGTGCGGATTTGAATTAATTTGTTAGAAATAATTTCAAAGTCGGCATCTGTAAGAATTTGTTCTACTAATTGTTTACGTTTTTCGTCTTTTGTATCACAATCTCCAAGAATCGCAAATTTTCCTAGTGGTGCTTCAATATCCTTTAATAAAGTAGTGAGAGTGGTAATAGTATCTTCATTAATATCGACTAATAAACGTTCTGAAAATAAATCTCCACCAAAAATACAAACATCAGTATTTGTATTTTGGTATTTTTTGAGCATTCTTTCAAGACGTTCATGATTCATGAATTCATTATAACGAATATCTGAAATAAACCCAATGGTGAGATCATTAAGGGATTCAGTTACTTTTTCATTATAGATGGTTTTATAATTGATTCGTACATGCTCTACGCGATAATAAATAGAGTATAAGAATACACTACTAATAATTAAGGCGATGATAACAAGTGCAAACATTATTTTGAGTAATTTTTGCATAATAACCTTCCATTCCTTAGATGAAATAAAGAGGAAAAACTTCCTCTTTATTTTTTATCTTTTTTGTGTGCGACGATTGTTTTGTTTACGGTTGTTTTGCATCGCAATCATAGCTGTTTTAGAGTTGATAATAACAGGGATTACAATTGGATTACGATGTGTCTTAGCATATAAATATGGCTCTAGAGTAGAACGGACTAGGTTTTTTAATTCTGAGAACGTAGTACGTTCTTTCATTTTTTCTACTAAAGCATTGTATAATCTTATTTCGGCTTCTTTTAATAAACCTTGACTATCTTTAATATAAACGAATCCTCGTGATGTGATAACTGGTTTCGCAAGTACTTTGTTTTCTTTAGAATCAATTGCGATAATGGCAGCAACTAAACCATTGTCTGCTAAAATCATACGGTCCTTTAATACGGCTGTACTTAAACCACTAATGTCATTACCATCAACATAAATATCATCAGCTTGAACACGGAAATTTGCTTCAAATACTTTTTGATCTCTAAGAATTAAAACATCTCCATTGGCACAAGTGAAAATGTGATCAGGATCCATACCTGTTTCAATTGCGGTTTCTTTATGTTGTTTTAGCATTTTATATTCACCATGGATTGGCATAAAGTAATCTGGTTTAATTAATTGTAACATTAATTTTTGTTCTTCTTGAGAAGCGTGTCCAGTTGTATGCAAGTTACTTAAAATAGATTTCGTTAATACAATAGCACCTGCTTTAAATAGTTTGTTAACAACTTTATTCACACTTAAGGCATTACCTGGGATAGGTGAACTAGAGAAGATTACAGTATCACCAGGGATAATACGGATATAACGATGAGTACCAGCGGCAATACGACTTAAGGCAGCTAATGGCTCACCTTGACTTCCAGTACATACAATACATGTTTTTTCCGCAGGTGTATAGCTTAGTTGGTCAGGTTTAAGGAAATGTTCCTTTCCAATTTTGATTTTTCCATTTTCACGACCAATTTGTACGACATTTTCCATACTACGTCCAAAGATAATGATTTTACGACCACAAGCTACCGCAGCTTCTAATATTTGCGCTACACGATATACGTTACTAGCGAATGTAGCGACAATCATTCTTCCTTTGGTACGACGCATTGTTTCTAAAATCTCTGAAGCTACTTTACGTTCACTAATAGAGAAATCTTCTATTCCACTATTCGTTGAATCACTCATTAATAAATGAACACCAATTTGTCCCATATAAGCCATGACTTGGTAATCAGAATTACTTCCTACTGGCGTTAAGTCAAATTTAAAGTCTCCTGTGTGGACAGCACGACCATTAGGGGTATTAATTAAAACTCCTAATGAATCAGGGATAGAGTGAGTTGTGTTAAAGAACCCACAAGTAAAGTATTGGGTTTTTACACTACTACGATCATTGATTTCACTTAGCTGAACAGTTCCATTTAAACGTTTTTCATCAAGTTTTTTACGAATTAACGCAAGGGCAAAGGCCGGAGCATAAATAGTATCAATTTGGACACTACGAATTAAAAAAGGAATTCCTCCGATATGGTCTTCATGACCATGGGTAATGATAAGAATTTTACGTTTTTTATTATTGCGAACTAAATATGAGTAATCAGGAATGACATAATCAATTCCAGGTAAGCTATCACCAGGAAATAAAACTCCTGAATCGATTATTAAAATTTCATTTTCATGTTCGAAACAGTACATGTTTTTCCCAACTTCACCAAGACCTCCCATAGCATAGACTAAAGTATCAGTTGGCTCAGGTTTGATTTTTTGATAGCTCGAATCTTGCGGAAATGATGTTGTTTGATTACGACGGCGATGATTTGTATTTATATGATTCATAAAATTGAAATTAACTCCTTTCTGTATTTTTAGATATAAACATACTATTATATTATCATAAAATGAATAAAAAAGTAAAGTCAGTATCATAAAAAGCCTGAAGGATAGAAATATCTAAAATATCGCATTCTTCAGGCTTGGTTGTAAGATATTGGATTGTAAGATTAAATAAGTTCTAAATCATCGTCTTGTTGCCAAGGATTTGTTTTGTTGATACGATCATAAAATAAACGTCCAGAGAAGTGATCAATTTCATGTTGTAATACAACTGCTAAATAATCTTCAGCAGTAAATTCAATTTCTTGATCAGTAATCAAATCATATGCTCTCACTTTGATTCTCATGCTACGAGGGACAAGTCCTTTGTGTTCACCAGGTACTGATAAACAACCTTCACCATGTTCTAAAGCGATTTTTTGGACAGATTCTGAAATAATACGAGCATTTACTAATGCTAGTTCAACGATTTCATCTTCATCAACATGTACAACTACTGCTAACATTTTTTTAGGAACACCAACTTGAATTGCCGCAATACCTACAGCAGGAGTAATATTGTGAGCTTGCGCAAAATCACTATCTTGTGAATTACGAACATGTGCTAACATTTTTTCTAATAACGCTTTATCTTCATTGTTTAAAGGTAATTCAACATTTTTTGATCTTTGACGAATAAGAGGACTATCATCTTTTACAATTTCACTAAGTTTAAAATACATATTAAAGTTCTCCTTTACTTATCTTTTGTATTTTATCTTTTTTTTTAAGAGAATGGAAGAGTTTTATGAAAATCTGTTAAAAAAAAGGGAATTGTATGATAATATATAGTATACAAAAAAGGATGTGTTGTGCGAATGAAGTTAAGAAAATGGATCCATAATTTATTACCTACGATGCCAAAACGAAGTAATCGTTTTCTACATACTGCGGTGTTTTGTTTGTTGATCTTTGGGTTTATTATGGTGATGAGTACATTATCAGCAAAAAACTATGAATCTAAGTACTTCTTGAAAGAGGCGATAAAAAGTGTCTTATTTATTATAGCTTCTTATTGGGGAATGTGTATTATGGCGAAAAACTTTCATCTTACGTGGTTTAAAAAGCATCATTGGAAGCTTGGAGTGATTTTAATCATCGCCATGATTGCGACTTTATTCTTTCCTGGCTCTTATGGGGCGCATTGCTGGATTGTGATTGGTCCATTTAGTATCCAACCGATTGAGTTTGTTAAAGTCTTTATGATTATTATTTTGGCGCTTTATATTGAAATGGGAAATAGAAGTAGTGTTAAATTATGGTATATCATTAGAGTTCCTTTATTTTATTTGGCAGTGTTTGTGTTAATTGGTTTTGCACAGAAAGATTTAGGGTCAGTCATCATTCTTATTTCCATTGTTTGTGGCTTGGTTTTATTTGCTACAGATGAAAGGTTTAAAGGGTGGAAAATAGCTATTTTAGTCGTTGGTGGACTTGGTTTTATTGGTTGTGCCTTTGCCTTTACGGAAACTGGAATTTCTTTATTATCAAAGATTCCTTTTATTGCTCATATTGCGACACGTTTTCAAAATACGATAAATCCTTTTATTGATCCTAATAATGGTGGATATCAAATGATTCATGGATTATATGGATTTGCGCATGGGGGATTAAAAGGGGTAGGATTAGGAAACTCTATTCAAAAATATGGTTATTTAACCCAATCAGATAGTGACTATATTTTATCGATTATTGTCGAAGAAACGGGTATTTTAGGTTTATCCTTAGTCGTATTATCTTATTTTGTGATATTAATTGTGCTATTTAGATATACGCGTAAAGCTAAGTCTGAAGGATTACGTTTCATTTTAATGGGAACAGCTATTTATATTTTTATGCATTTCTTCTTAAATGTTGGTGGTGTAAGTGGTCTTATTCCGTTAACAGGTGTTCCATTGTTGTTTATTTCAAGTGGAGGAAGTTCACTTGTATCGATTATGGGATGTATTGGAATCTGTCAAAATATTATTGCTTTATTACGTCGTAGTGGTAGTACGAAGAAAAAGAAAAAAAGAGCCACTGCATAGACTCTTTTTCTAAAGGAAGAGGAGAAACTTGTGCAGCCTGGCTGCATAAATAGTATGCTTCAAAAAATTAAACTTATACAGGGGGAAATTAATCTGAAAAAATAAGTTATTACTCAACCTAAAAAAAAACAGAAAGGAGCGCATACTCCCCCCCTTTCCCCCCAAGAAACGAGGTTAAACAGTAGATACTTCTTTGATATCAGAAGTATCTTGAATGATATCAAGT
>JAXJYR010000216.1:0-13285 GCA_036306885.1 Longicatena sp. | reverse complement strand
CTCCTATACACACTGTACTTATTATAGCACATTGTAATAAAAATCACACTTATTTTGTAAAAATTTTTCTTTTGTTATGATAACGTTTTCATTGTTTTGTGATACTTTTCAAACATTCATCTCTTATTAATGTAATCATCAATATGTCAATGTGTTAATCATTTCATGTGGATGTGAAAAAAGAAACATAATATTTTAAAGAAATGAATTGTTCAATATATTTAAGGTGAATTAGTTTTAAGCTTTTCAATAAATCAAATTATAATATAGAAATGTTATGCTTGATTTGTTATTATAAATAGAATATACTATTGTTATAAATAATAAGATATATGATACGTTAGAATGTTTACATAAGAAGTATTCAAATCATCTAGTAGATATTAGGAGGGAATAATCTGAAAAAAGATATCATTATGTTAGTATTGCATCTTATTTGTAACGTTATTACTGTGGTAAACTTAATGAATCATACATTTTCTTTTCATTGGTTTAATATCGTAGTATTCTTAATTGTACTACCTACTTCAATGTTGAATCAATTTATAATGATTATATATAAAGTAGTGAAAAATAAACGTGTACAATGATTGATAAAAAAAAAGCAAATATTTTAGAGCATGTATAATGTGGCACAACAGCCAATTGATAAATGATCTGATATTTGCTTTTTTTGTTTATTCTGATAATAATTTGATTGCCTTTTGATATTTAGCGACACGTTGTTGAGCTTTTTCATCGATAACTTCTAAACGTGTGATATCACTATTATGCATTAAGTCAGCTAATTTTACTGCTTTGGCATAAGGATTACTTTTGATGCGTTTTACATATTCAAAGTAGTCTTCGTTTTTCTCATGAGTAAGTAAAGCTAATGCTTCTATCACTTCATCGGGAAATTGTTGGGCTAAATCTGCTAGTGTGATGGAGGTATCTTCCACCACATCATGAAGGAGGGCGATGGTTGTGGTAATTTCATCCTTTTGCATATTTGCTACCATCATCGGATGAAAGATATATGGTACATTGGTTTTATCTACTTGTAAGTGATGAGCCTGATAGGCAATGCGCATCGCCTTACGTGTCATGTTTGTATAAATCATTAAATTCCTCTTAAAAGATAAGCTTCACATAAATAGAAGGCAGCCATAACACCATCAATATGGGTACGTTCACATCCATGACTGGCATGCACACCAGGTCCAATTAAAGCACCTTTGATGTCATATCCAGCACTTCTTGCGGCAGATACATCACTACCATAACGAGGATAAATATCAATAGCATAAGATAAGTCTAATTCTTTGGCATAGTTAATTAAAGCAGAAGTAAAGTGATAATCATATGGTCCAGTGGAATCTTTGGCACAAATAGATACACTTCTTTCATCACATGCTAAGTCTAATCCAATACATCCCATATCAACAGCTAATAATTCACTAATACCAGCTGGGATAAAGGAGCTTCCATGTCCCACTTCTTCATAAGTGGAAATTAAGAAGGTTGTATCATAAGCAGGGACTAATTCTTTGTCTTTGAATTTTTTTAGTAAGGTCATAAAGATGGCAACACTAATTTTATCATCTAAGAAACGGGTTTTAATAAATCCTGAATCAGTAATCACAAAGCGTGGATCGACACAGACAAAATCACCATTATTGATACCTAATTTTTTCACATCATCGGCATTACTTACGACTTCATCTAAGCGTACTTCTAAATTATTGATATCTCGTGTTTTACTAGCTGCGTCTTCAAATACATGGACTGCTGGAGAAGTTGATAAAATGGTACCCGTATATTTTTTACCATCACGGGTATAAATCGTACAATATTCTCCATCTAAGGTTGGCGTTAAGATGCCTCCAATGGTCGTAAGGGCTAATTTACCATCACCTTTAATCGAACGAACCATTAGACCTAACGTATCACAGTGGGCACATAGTCCCACATGTTTATCACTACTTTTACCTTTTACATGAATCCATAGGTTTCCTTTGTTGGTACGTGTACAATTGAAATTTAAAGCTTTCACTTCTTGTTCAATCATATCAATCGCATGATGCGTAAATCCAGTTGGTGAGTCAATCGCAAATAAACGGGTTGCGAAATCAAATAAATAATCTTTCATGGTAACATCCTTTCTATTCATAATCAGTTGTGAATAAAGCTAATAGTTCATCTTTACTCATTGAAGTTAAAATATTTTCATTAATATCTAAGATGGAATTAGATAACGCTTGTTTTTGTTTTTGCATATCTAAAATCTTTTCTTCGATTGTGTTTTTCGCAATCAAACGAATAATTTGCACATTGCGATGTTGCCCTAAACGATATGCACGATCACTTGCTTGGTTTTGGGCTGATACATTCCACCAAGGGTCAAAGTGAATGACCGCTTCCGCACTCGTTAGGTTTAATCCTGTACCACCAGCTTTTAAGGAAATTAAGAATACAGGGGTATCATCTTCTTGGAAGGCATTTACATATTGAGCACGTAATAGTTTAGGGGTATTTCCTTTTAATAAATAATAAGGAATCCCTTGTTGTTGTAATTGTTTTTCAATTAAACCTAACATGGAAGTAAATTGGGAGAAAATAAGTACTTTTTTATGGGCACTACGATAATTCTCGACAATATCCATACAAGCCTTTAACTTAGAAGAAATGGCATCGACATCATTATATAATAAACGAGAATCATTACATAATTGACGAAGCTTAGTTAACATGGATAAGAATAAAATACTAGAACGTTGCCAAGTGTTATCCTTCATTGTCTCTTGCAGTTGGGTTTTCATTAATGCAATATTTGTTTGATAACGTTGACGTTCATCTTCATTTAATTCAATATAAATCGTATGTTCACTCTTTTCAGGTAATTCTTTTAAAACATCTTGTTTCATACGACGTAGAATAAATGGTTCTACTAATGTTTTTAATTGTTGTAAGACATATGTATCTTTTTCTTTCACAATTGGAATTTCAAAGATATTTCTAAATTGTGGATAGCTATATAAATAACCAGGCATTAAGAAATCAAAGATACTCCATAGTTCACCTAAATGGTTTTCAATTGGGGTACCAGTTAAGGCAAAGCGATGTTTGGTTTGAATTAATTTCACACTCATTGCATTTTGGGTGGTTTGATTTTTAATGTATTGAGCTTCATCGACAATTTGATAATCGAATGGAATGTCTTCATATAATTGAATATCACGTTTTAAATAGTCATAGCTCGTGATAATAATATCGTAATTGGGAATTTCGGAAATCATTTGCGCACGTTGATTTACACCTCCATGAATCATTAGAACCTTTAATTCAGGCGTAAAACGGGCAGTTTCATTTTTCCAGTTCCACATTAAAGAGCTAGGAGTAATGATAATAGATGGGAGCTGATTGCGTTCACTTAATAATAAAGTAAGAATTTGTAGGGTTTTCCCAATCCCCATATCATCGGCTAAGATACCATTAAAGCCATAGCTTGACATTGTCTTTAACCAACGATATCCTTCTTTTTGATAAGAACGTAAGGTTTTCTTTAAGGATGCAGGTACTTTATGGTCAGCATCTTTGACGTTGTGAATATCACGAATTAATTGTTTAAAGGCTTCATTACGATCTACTTCAAAGTGGGCTTTACTTGCACATTCATCAATTAAGATGGCGTGATGTTTTTCAACGATGATTTCATCTTTTTGAAGCTCTTTTTCATCAATATGCATATTATCTAATAAGGCACTTAATTCACCAAGACCACTATCTTCAAGGTTGACAAAGCTTCCATTTTTCATTCGATAATAACGACGATTAATACGATAAGCCTTCATTAATTCCGCTAGTTCTTCTTTTGGGAAATCCTCGACATCTAAATGTAAAGCTAAAAGGTTATTTTCTAAGCGAATACCCATCGAAACTTTCACACGATTATGAACTTTAATCTTACGAAGGTCTTCGCTCATATAAATTTCACTATATTTAGCTAGTTCACTTAAACCAATTTGTAAGAAGTCATAAACAGCTTTGGGTGTACCTTTGATAATCGCACATTGTTGGTCCTGATCAATACCGGTTGTGAATTGTGATAATAAAACCCGCATTTTAATTTCATCATTAATATTACGATCACTAGTATATGGATCTAAAGAAAAGGCATTATAACGCTGTTCACCATAACAATAATATAAATCAACGGTAATATCACCCTTAGGATTCATATCAATATATAATTTATTTTCTAATGGTAATGGGGCAAAGTGTAAAATATCAATACCACTTAATTGTATATATTTTTTGATTGAGGCAATGACATTACAATAGAAGGATTTCATATATTTATGTTCCATCACTAAGGAAGATTCTTGATAGAAGCTTTCTAATAATAAGAAACAACGATCGACATAATCACTTTCACATTGATACCAAATATAATCGATTAATAAATATCCATATCTTCTTCCTCTTAAAATCGCACTTGGACGAATATTTAATTGGAATTGATAGAAGCGTTCATCGACACTTTGGACATCTAATACAAACGGATATCTTTCTTTAGTATATACAAATGGTTTATTATCTTGGTTACTTTCATGATAGTGGACATCACTTTGTTCTAGCATATTAAAGCATTCATCTAACATTAAATCATTTACATAACAATATTTACCTAACATCACCGAAGTATTCGTACCATTTGGTAAAGTGATAAAATCGTGGCGATGTGTCATTAAGAAGGTGATTAATGGTTGACTTTCATCATCGAAGGTCTTAGGATGATGTAAGAATGGTTCCATTTTACCATAGCCTTTACTTTCATGATGGATTAAGGCATCAATAAAGCTTTCCATATGCATAATGACATATTGTTTTTTTCTTTGACGTAAAGAAGATAAACGTAGCGAGAAGATTAATTGATTTTGTTTGAGTTCAAGATGAACACTTAAATGCATAGAAAAAGAAGTAGAACCTGCAAGAGCTGCAAAGACTAATTTTTCTTCATAAGCATTCATTAAATCAATTGCAGGTTTCATAATTTTATGTTTATTTTTTTCGATATATTCTTCGTTTTTTTGTTGTTCCTCTTCGTGCATTTGCATAATAAGAGCGCAACAGTGTTCACAGTTTAAATACTTTTCATGATTTGCACAATCACATAAGTGACCACGAATATGTCCACTTTCTTTTTCAATTGATAAATTGACATCATAATAACGTTTTTGATCTTTCACCACAGCATGAATAAATTTTAATTCTTTACTACTATTGGAATCTACTTCCATTGAAGTAATCGCATGTTCTTGGTATAATTTTTCACCTTTATGAAAGATTGTTTCGTTGTTAATATATTCTTTTAACCAGTCCCATTCATATGCCATAAATATCACTTCCTTACGTTGGGTCCTTTTATCTATTTTAACACTTTTTTAAGCTAAAATGTATAATAAATATGATACAATTTATAAAAAAGATAAGGAGAGTCATAATGAAAAAAATAATCGTAATCAATGATGTAAAACATCAATATTATCAAGAACATAAAAAAAGCTTATTACTTGTCTATCCTGGTGTTGGTTATACAAGTGATAAACCTTTATTATATTATGGAATTCAATGTGCATTACAGCATGATTATGATGTATGTATCTTTGGTTATGGTGATATTGTCTTTGATAAGACCAATCCATTAGATTATGTAATGCGAGCGATGAGACAAGTAGAAGCAATGAAAGCCCATCTTAATTTTAGTCAATATGATCATGTGGTATGTTTAGCTAAAAGTATTGGAACTGTGATTGCCTATCAAACAACTCAGGATATTCCATGTCGTTATTTTATGTTAACGCCTTTAAAAGAAGTATTAATGTTTCAACCTAGTAATCATGATATCTTTATTTGTGGTGATCGTGATCCCCTTGTACCACAAGTTCATTTAGACTTATTAAAGGAAAGTAAGGCAAAGCTCATGATGATGAAAGGAAATCATTCTTTAGAAACAGGGAAGGTACTAGCAGACATCATACAACTTCAAATGATTATGAATTTATTTAGTGAATTTATTGTTAAATCTGAATAAAATAAAAAACACTCTTGCGAGTGTTTTATTTATCAATGGCAGGGGCAGAGAGGATCGAACTCCCACTTACGGTTTTGGAGACCGTAGCACTACCACTATACTATGCCCCTGTTTGTTTGCTTGGATATAATACCATGTTCTTTTAAAAAATACAAGACTTTTTTTAATTTTTACATATATTTTTTATATCTTCTTGTTGTATAATGAAAAAGTAGATAGGAGGGACGTTGTGAAACGTTATCGTACTTTAATATTTGATGCTGATCAAACGCTATTAGATTTTAAAAAGAATGAAGCTCATGCTTTACCTGCAGTGTTTCAAAAGTATCACATTGAGTTGAGTGAAGAAATAAAAAACACTTATTTAGCCATCAATGCGAAGTTATGGAGGATGTTAGAACAAGGTCAGCTAACTACCAAACAAGTGATGCTACAACGCTTTGAAATCTTATTTGAAAGGTTTGATATTCAAGTCAATCCTCAAACCTTTAGTGATGATTATATGGAACTATTATCGCAAGGGGCTTATCTGATGGATGATGCGTTAGATATTTTAGCACTATTATCCCAACAATATCGTTGTGTGATTTTAACCAATGGTTTTACACAGTCACAGACCTATCGTTTACAACATAGTGGAGTTGCGAAGTATATGGAACATATTTTTATTTCCGAACAAATAGGACATCGCAAACCAAGTATACAATTAGCAAAATATGTTTTAGACAAGCTACAATGTGAAGCAAGTGAATGTTTAATGATTGGGGATTGTTTTGAAACTGATATGCAATTTGGAATTAATGCAGGAATGGATACTTGTTGGATTCGTACGCAAAATGATTTTGATGAACGTACATCGCAAGTGACATACCATATCAATGATATAAAAGATTTAGGAGGATTATTAAAATGAAAGTAAATACAAAAAAACTATTAGAACAAAAAAAACTAAAACAAGCAAGTAAAGAAATGTTAGAAAAGAAAATTGCGAAAACGAAAAAACGTGCGACAAGCTTTGATAAAGTGAATTTTCGATAATTTGATAATAAATACTTTCATATTATTTCAATGTATTTTATAATAAGAGTAACAAGAAATAGGAGGAATGCGTATGAGTAATGCTAAGCTTTGGGAAGAACGTAAAAGATGGTGTGGATTACCGTTGACATTCACAAAATACAGCTTTACTGATGATCGTTTATTTCGTCGTAAAGGACTGTTAAATGTAGTAGAGGATCAAATTAATTTATATCAAGTTCGTGATATGCGTGTAAAAGTCACTCTATGGCAACGTATTTGTAAAGTAGGTACAATTACGGTCGTAAGTGCTGATAAAACTGATAGTGTTTTATTATTAGAAAATATTTGTCAACCATATGAAGTAAGAGATTTATTATATGATACAGTAGAAGAAGCTTGTAAAAAACGTAAGGTTCGTTATACTGAAGTTATTGATGCTGCTGATCCATTATGTGATCATGATGGTGATGGAATCCCTGATGATATTGCGGATGATTATGAAATCTAAGCGAATGGAGTCCTAGACTCCATTTTTTTATGTTGTCAACTATATTTTAAGAGGGAAAAATGATATACTCTTATAGTGAAAGAAGGAAGTTTTTCATGAATTATCATCGTTTATTAAATGTGGTTGCGAAAGCGGGGCGCTTGTTGATTGAACATGGTGCGGAAATCTATCGTGTCGAAGAAACAATGGTTCATTTAGTGCAAAGTTTTAAAGAAGTTGAAAAAGCTGATAGTTTTGTGTTACCAACTGGTATTATGTTATCAATTGAGGCTCAAAATCAAACATATACAAGAATTATTCGGGTACATTATCAAGAGTTAAACTTAGATTTAATTGATTGTATCAATGCATTATCGCGTGAAGCAGTGAGTCATCCTTTTACGTTAGAGGAACTTGAAACTAAAATGAATCAATTATCTTCATTAAAAGCATTAAGATTAAAGAGACAATTGATTGGAAGCTGTATTGGAGCTTTTGGGTTTGCGTTATTTTTTCAAGGAACCTTACTAGAAGCAATTGCCTGTGTCTTCATTGCGATTATGATTGTCTTATGTAAATATTGTTTAAATAAAGTACAGTTACATTCTTTTATTAACCAAGCAATTGCGGCAGCAGGTGCTGCCTTTTGTGCACGTAGTATTGATTCCTTATTTGGTTTACGTGAAGATATTTTAATTATTTCATCGATTATGTTATTAGTACCAGGATTAGCGATTACCAATGCGATTCGTGATACAATGCGTACGGATTATGTATCAGGAGTTGCACGGGCTACAGAAGCGATTATTTGTGCAGTCGCAATTGCGATTGGAATTGTCTTAGTTTTAACCTTATATAAAGGGGTGAACTTATGATTTATATTACAGCAGGAATAGGTTGTTTTCTAGCAGCCTTAGGATTTGGTATTTTATTTCATATTCGTGGTAAAAATTTAGTTTATGCTGGTATTTCTGGTGCGATTGGTGGGATTGTCTATTATTTGGTTTTGAATCTAGGGTATGGTGAAGTTTTAGCGGTTTATTTTGCATCGCTATTATTTGCCTTATATTCAGAAGTGATGGCTAGAAGATGTCAAACACCCGTGACAACCTTTATTGTGCCAGGCTTAATTCCATTAGTACCAGGTGGAGGAATGTATGAAATGATGGCCTTTGCGGTCGAAGGTCATGCCGATTTATTATTAGAGAAAGCATTACAAACATTAAGTATTGCAGGAGCCTTAGTATTAGGGTTATTATGTGCTTCTGCCATTGTTCAAATGATACAAAGTATAAGGGGGAAAACAGTATGCATCAAGTAGAATTATTGGCACCAGCAGGGAGTTTTGAAGCATTAAAGGCAGCGATTCATAATGGTGCCGATGCGATTTATTTAGGTGGAAGTCGTTTTGGTGCGAGAGCATTTGCCCAAAACTTTGATGAAGAAGAATTAACCCAAGCAGTTTGCTATGCGCATGCCTATGGGGTCAAAATTTATGTCACAATGAATACTTTAATTTATGATGAAGAAATAGAAGATGTCTTAGCATATGTAGCATTCTTACAAAGTATTGATGTGGATGCTTTAATCATTCAAGATATTGGATTATTAAATTTAGTTCATCAACGTTTTCCTGATTTAGAATTACACGTATCGACACAAATGCATATTCATAATGAAGCAGGAATTCAATTATTGAAAGATATGGGGGCATCGCGAGTGGTCTTACCACGTGAGACACCAATTGAAACAATAAAAAAATTATCAAAATGTGGAGTAGAATTAGAGGTTTTTGTCCAAGGAGCATTATGTGTATCTTATTCAGGACAATGTTTAATGAGTAGTAAAACCTTATCACGTTCAGGAAATCGTGGAGCTTGTGCCCAAAGCTGTCGTATGCGTTATACATTAGAAGAGCTTAGCGATGGACAATATCAAAAAGTTCCATGTAAGGATGCTTATTTATTATCACCAAAAGATATGAATACGCTTCCTCATATTCAAGCAATGATGGAAGCAGGAATTAGTTCCTTTAAAATTGAAGGACGGATGAAACGTAGTGAATATGTAGCTTTAATGACAAGAAGCTATCGTGAAGCGATGGATACGATTTATGCGGGGCAACGCTATCAATATCAAAAAGCAACCCAAAAAGCAATGGAAAAAGTTTTTAGTCGTGGCTTTACCCATGGTTATGCGTTTCAAGCCTTACACCATGATATTATGAGTATGGAACGTCCCAACCATGGTGGCGTAGAGGTTGGAAGTGTTGTTGGCTTTAGTAAAGATAAAATCAAAATTAAACTAAGTGATGATTTAGCCCAAAAAGATGGAATTCGTTTTCTAGATGGAAAAGATGAAACAGGCTTTACCCTAAATCGTTTATATCGCAATGGTTTATTAGTCAATCAAGCCTATAAAGGGGAAATAGTAGAAATTGATAAAAGCTTCTATGTGGATAAAAATACGAAAGTGGTCAAGACGAGTGATGTCCATCAATTACAACAACTCGCAACTTCTTATGAACAAGAAATCAAGAAGATTCCAGTACAAATGAGCTTTACCATGCAAGAAGTACCTACTTTAAAGGTAAATGATGGAACCTTTGAAGTAAGGGTTGAAAGTAGTTTACCTGCGGAAGTGGCTTTAAAAGTACCTTTATCAGCAGAACGTATCCAACAACAATTAGCCAAAACGAAAGATACGATTTTTACTGTCACAAGCTTTGAAATGTTAGGAGTATATGATCGTGTTTTACCTATCAAAGCCTTAAATGAAATGCGTCGCCAAGCCTTGGAACAACTTTATGAAGTACGTACCAAACGTCATTTAGGAAGACGTGATTTAAAAAATAGATATGAACCATTACAAATCGAACAAAGTAATGATCTGGTGTTAGTCGTACATACTAAAGCTCAATTTGATGCGTTAATTAAAATGGGATATGATCTTATTTATATTGGCGATGAAAAATTATATCAACAATTACAAGATGATTATCATGCTGGATTACGATGTGATCGTGTCAATTCAGCTTATGAATATCATTATTTACCACTGATTCAAGAACATGCTGGACTACAAGTATATGAAAGGATGATTGCCGATCCATACTGTAATGTCGCCAATGCCCATAGTGCCGCACAATACTTTAAACATGGTGCTAGTATTGTCGGATTATCGTTAGAGCATGATGAAGCTTCATTAAAGAATTTACTTCAAAACTTTAGACAAACCTATGGTTGCGAAGGAAACTTTATGAAAATGATTTATGGAAGAGAAGAATTAATGTTGAGTGAACATTGTATCATTCAAACGTTAAAAATGAAAAGACCAATGCGTGATTGCGGATTATGTCGTAAGAAACAATTTGTGTTAAAAGATATTAAAAATAATCGTTATCCGATTTTAACAGATTTATCATGTCGTATGCATTTATTACACAGTGAAGTTGTCAACGAAATTAGTGAGATAAAAAAATATCAAGAAATGGGAATTTCAAACTTCCAAATTGTCTTTACGATGGAAAGTGCAAATGAAGTGAAACAGATTATGCAACAAGTGAAAGAGAACTTATAATATGGATGTTTTAAAAGGATCAATTACTAAAAACTATTTACATTTCTTATTACCGACTTTACTTGCGTCAATTTCGAGTTCTCTATATTGTTTAGCTGATGTCTTCTTTATTGCCCAAGGAAGCGGCTCAATGGGGCTAGCAGCCTTAAATATATGTATGCCCATCTTTACCATTTATTCAGCGATTGGGCTATGGATTGGGGTAGGATGTGCCAGTTTACTTTCGATTGCCTATGGTCAACGTAATGACAAAATGCGTAATCAAGCTTTTACCCTAGGTATTTATACCTTGAGTATTATTTCCATTCTTGTATGTATCTTAGGACTTATTTTTCGTAAACCTTTATTATTTCTATTTGGAAGTGATGCATCGCTTTATGCCTTAGCTGAAAGCTATTTTATTCCGATTCATATGGGGGCATGTGCTTTTATTATGGGCTATGCGATGCCCATCTTCTTACGAAATGACTTTGTCCCGAAAAAAGCGATGATTTTTACTTTAGCTGGAAATATTTTAAATATCTTTTTAGACTATGTCTTTGTGATGGTGTTTCATCTTGGTCTACAAGGGGCAGCGATTGCCACATCGATTTCGAGTTTATGTGGATTATGTATGATGGCATCACACTTCTTTTCTAAGGATTGTACGTTAAAGTTAGTCAAACATCCTTGGGACATAACCTTAATGAAACGGATGTTAAGTGCCGGTTCTGGGGCAAGTGTTTTGGAATTATCAGTATCAATTGCGAATCTGGTCTTTAATCACTTTATCTTAGCTTGTGGAGGAGCCTTAGATTTAGCAGCTTATTCGATTATTACCAATATTGCCTTTGTGACAAAAGGATTATTTAATGGTTTTGCCCAAGCCAGTCAACCCCTTATTTCTAGTAATTATGGTGCCAACCAAATGCAGCGTGTGAAACAAAGTTTATCCTTAGCAATTACTGTGGCGATGAGCTTTGCGCTAATTTTATATCTTAGCTTTTTATGGAAGGCTGAATTATGGGCATCCATCTTTGCCTCAAATGATGGTTTATTAATTGAAAAAGCAGCATTAGGAATTCGTATTTATTTTATCTCGATTTTACCCAATGCCTTAATGTGTATTTTATTATCTTATTTACAAGCTTGCGAACATGGAAAACTTTCAGCTATTTTAGCTGGGGTAAAAGGCTGTGTCATTGTGGTTGTATTAATTCAACCTTTTGTGACATGGTGGGGTATGAATGGTATTTATGCCCTGATTCCATGTAGTGAATTTTTAGGAGTCATCCTTGCCATTTATGGAATATGGAGGAGTAAAGATGAATTTAGTTAAAGAACGCTTAGAACACTTCATTAATTTAAGACATCGCCTAGTTGGGACCATTAATGAAATGGTTCAATTAGAAAGTGATTGTTATGATGAAACAAAGCAAAGCATTGATTATACTTGTGAGATTAAAGAATGGATGATCAATCCTGGTAGAATGTTACATGGGGGAATTGTCGCAACTATCATTGATATGTCAATGGGAGGTTGTGCCTATGTTTATAGCGATGCTTATTATGTACCAACGATCAGTATGAATGTCCAATATTTAAGTGCGATGCATGTTGGGGAAACAATGTATATTCATGCGAGAGTCTTACGAATTGGAAAAGATGTGATTCAAACATCTGCTGATATTACCAATGTCGATGGTAAAATTTGTTATCATGCAACTGCATCATATGCGTTAAAAAGAAAGGATTGATAATATGAATACAAATGAAAAATTAACTGCTTTACGTTTCGAAATGCAAAAACGTAAGATAGACGCTTATTTTATTCCAACTGCCGATTATCATGAAAGTGAATATGTAGGGCCACATTTTAAAGCCCGTGCTTTTATGTCTGGTTTTACTGGTTCGCAAGGAACTTTAGTTGTGACTTTAAACGAAAGTGCTTTATGGGTAGATGGACGTTATTTCATTCAAGCAGAACATCAAATTGAGGGTAGTGAAATTACCTTAATGAAAATGGGTACTCCCAATACACCTACCATTGTTGAATACTGAGCGCAAAAATTAGCACCAAATGCAATGTTAGGATTTGATGGAAAAGTAGTCAATACGGCTTTTATGAAACAACTTCAACCCCT